>CADCUW010000468.1 GCA_902805985.1 uncultured Rubrobacteraceae bacterium | reverse complement strand
CTGATCCACGCGGAGCTCCACGACGAGCTGCGGGCCGCGGGCTTCAACGTCTCGGCCGGCGGGATGGGCGAGAACGTCACCACGCGCGGCGTCGACCTGCTCGGCCTGCCGGCCGGTACCACGCTGCGTCTCGGCGGCACGGCGTCCGTCGAGGTAACGGGCCTGCGCAACCCCTGCAAACAGCTCGACGGCCTCCAACCGGGCCTCATGAAGGCCGTGCTCGACCGCGACGGATCGGGCAACCTCGTCCGGAAGGCCGGCATCATGGGCGTCGTGGTCACCGGGGGCGAGGTGCGGCCCGGGGACGCGATACGCGTCGAGCTGCCGCCGGAGCCCCACCGCCCGCTCGAAAAGGTCTGACGGAGGTGCGCGCGCTCTCGGTTTCGCCCCGCACACACCGTTCGTAGGGGCGGGTTTCAACCCGCCCGCTGGCGTAGACACGGACCAGACCCCGTAGCATAGTTAGCGGCGGAAAGGGTGTCTCCGGCGGGAGAGGCTTTGCGGGTTATGGTCCGTAGGGAGACGAAGTTCGGGCGGCGGCGCTGGCTGGCCGTTCCTCTCGTGTTGCTGGCGGTGCTCGTTGGGGTTCTGATCGCCTTCTGGTCGTGGGTCGACGCGCAGGCGCGGGCCGTCGTGGTGATCTCCTCCGTGCTGGACGCTCCCGTCCTGACGCCGGCGGCCAAAGCCGTGAGCGGTGAGCCGCGCTTCGCCGACCGGACCGTCGCCGGGAACCCGGCCCTGATCTCGCGTCCCGGGGGAGAGGGCCCGTGGCCCGCGGTCTTCTTCGTCAACGGCACGGTGCCGGAGGGCCGGAAGCTGCCGGAGGCGCGGCGGCTGGCGGAGGGGTTCGCCAGAGCCGGGTACCTCGTGGTCCTGCCCGACCTTCCGGGTTTGATGGAGGACAGGATCACCCCCGAGACGGTGGCCGAGACCGCCGAGGTGGCCCGCGCCGTCAGCGACCGCCCGGATGCCGTGGATGGCGAGGTCTCCATGGTCGGGATCTCGACCGGGGCCACCCTCGCCCTCCTCGCCGCCCAGAGGCCCGACGTGGGAGACCGCGTCTCTTTAGTCGCCGGCGTCGCCCCGTACTCGGACATCCGGACCGTCCTGAACGTCGCCACTACGGGCCGCTACGAGAGGGAGGACGGATCTCTTGCCCGCCACGACGCCGACCCCTTCCTCTCCTACGTCGTCGCCCGCTCTACGATAGCCGCGCTCCCCCCCGGTGAGGACCGGCAGAGACTTTCCGCGGAGATCGAGGCCGTAGGCCGCGAGAACCCGGACCCTCTGGGCAGCCTTCGTCTGCGCCGGACGGGGGACCTCGGCCCGGACGCCACGGCCGTGGTCGCGCTGCTCGCCAACAGGGACCCCTCCCGCTTCGACGAGCTCTACGCCCGTCTTCCGGACGGGGTGAAAGAGGACCTCGAAGCCTTCTCACCGCTCGCCAGGACGGGATGGATAAGGGCACCCGTCGAGGTAGCTACCGGGCCGGAGGACAAGTACTTTCCGGCCTCGGAATCCCGCAACCTGGACGCCGTAGCACCCGATCTTCGCGTGACCGTCACGCCGGCCATAGACCACGCCCAGTTGGAGGTCTCACCAGGGAAGATGGCCGCCTTCGCCGGGTTCGACGCCTTCGTCGTCCGTACGCTTCGGGAGGCGCGTATCGAGGAAGATTAACGAGGGGCGTCCCGCGAAATGCCCCTACAGGCGTTTCAGGGAGTCGTGCAGCAGGTCGAAGAAGGCTTCCCGGTCGAGCCCGACGCCGACTTCGGCGTTTGGCGGACGGCCCGTCACGCCGTGGAGGTCGCAGACCGTCTCGCCGCGGGTTAGGTCGCTCTCGCACTCGACCTCCACGTTCATGAGACGCGTCCTCAGCAGGCCCGGTTCCAGGACCGCCGCGACCGCGACGGGGTCGTGCAGGGGCGGGGCGTCGAAGCCGAAGACCCGCTCGTAGGTCCCGGCGAAAAAGTCCAGGAACCCGGCGACCACCTCCCCGACGCCGCCGATGCCCCGCAGGCGATCCCGCTCAGCCCTCCCCGCGCCGGCCTGGTGGGTCACGTCGAGACCGCTCATGGTTACGGGGAGGCCCGATTCGAAGACCTCGCGGGCCGCCTCCGGATCCACGTAGACGTTGAACTCGGCCGCCGGCGTGGTGTTCCCGAGGCCCATGCTCCCGCCCATGAGGGAGATGCGGGAGATCCTGCCCTTCAACTCCGGATGCGCCCTCAGGAACGCGGCTACGTTGGTGAGCGGTCCTACCGGGATCAGGGCGACCGGCTCGGGAGACTCTTTGAGCGTGTCGGCGATGAGCTCGACGGCGCCGCGCTCGTCGGGCTCGAAGGCGGCCTCCGGAATCCGGGGCCCGTCCATCCCGCTCTCGCCGTGGATGTCCTCGGCGGTGCGCAGCGACCGTTCGAGCGGCTCGGAGGCGCCGGCGCCGACGGGCACGTCCGTGCGCCCGACCAACGACAGGACGCGCAGGGCGTTGCGCGTGGTCTTCGGGAGCGTCGCGTTGCCCGCGACCGTGGTCACCGCCAGGAGGTCCAGACCCGGCGAGCCGCAGGCCATCATGATGGCCACGGCGTCGTCGTGGCCGGGGTCTACGTCAAGTATCACGGGCTTCGGCCCCATGCGCCCTCCTTGTCGAGAGAACCTCCGGTGTCAAGGTATCCGCTTTTGGGTCCCGCGTACAGCGCTGCGGGAAGAAAGTTATCGCGTTGACGAGGCGGGGTTTGTCGAGTAGATTAATTGGCATTGGGGAGTAGCCGCCCGCTCCGAGCGGGTGGTCCCGGTCGACAGTACGGAGCCTACGGCTCCCGGCCGGGCAGTCGCGTTCCGGCGCGAAGGGCGAGACCACGCAGGTAAACCTGACCGTGGTCGCCCGTCTAGATCGCCTCCACGGTCCGTCTGAAGGGAGATGGTTCATGCCGTCACTCGGAGTGTCGTGGTACGCGAGGTCGTCGGGAACGTGTCGTGACGGGCACGGCTTGGGGGTGGCGCGTTGAGCGTCTTTCCCTTGTGGGCCTGGGTCGGTTTCACGGCCCTCATCGTCGGGTTGCTGGTTTTGGATCTGCTGGTATTCGGGCGGGGGGAGCGGGAGATCTCCTTCCGGCAGGCAAGCGTTTTGAGTGTCTTCTGGATCGGGCTCGCCCTGCTCTTCGGCGTGGCGGTCTTGGTCGTGGCCGGGCCCGAGCGGGGCGGGGAGTACTTTACCGGCTACATAGTCGAGAAGAGCCTCTCCGTGGACAACGTGTTCGTGTTCGCCCTGATCTTCTCGTACTTCGCGGTGCCCTCGCGCTACCAGTACAGGGTGCTCCTGTGGGGCATCGTAGGTGCCCTCGTGCTGCGGGGTTTCTTTATCGCCATCGGGGCTGAGCTTCTGGAGCGCTACGGCTGGATGGTCTACGTCTTCGGGGCGTTCCTGATCTACACCGGCATCAGGATGGCGCTGCACCGGGACACGGAGGTCCACCCCGAGCGCAACCCTGTCCTGCGCCTGGTCCGGCGCCTCGTGCCCATGACGGAAGACTTTCGGGGGGACAGGTTCTTTGTCCGCCACGCCGGCAAGCTGATGGCGACGCCGCTCTTCGCGGTCATCATCATGGTCGGGACGACGGACGTCGTCTTCGCCGTGGACTCGATACCGGCGATCTTCTCGATAACTTCGAGCGTGTTCGTCGTGTGGAGCGCCAACGCCTTCGCGGTGCTGGG
>CADCUW010000467.1 GCA_902805985.1 uncultured Rubrobacteraceae bacterium | reverse complement strand
GCGTCCACCACAGCGAGCAGGCCCCTCTCCCCGTAGTAGGCCTTCAGGGCCTTCGCCTCCCTGCGCCAAGCCTCCAGGTGGGCCCGCGTCGCCTCCTCGGTGTCGTCGTCTCGTTCCAGGAAGTCGCCCGGGTCGAGCCTCTCCTCCGGCCTGGGCGGCGGGTCGTGCTCGAGGTGGTAGACCTCCCCCGTGGCCCGACTCGTGCGCCTCCCGCCCAGGATGCGCCCGATCAGGTCCTCGTCGGTAAGGCCCTCCAGGCAGACGACGCGCGTCAGGCCCCCCGCCCCGTTCTCCTCGAGGTCCGCGTCCAAGGCGCGGGCCTGCCCCACGGTGGCCGGGAAGTTGTCCAGCATGAACCCGCCCGCGCGCCTCAGGCGCGGCAGGAGCAGCGAGAGGATGGTTTCGTCGGGCACCCTCTCCCCGCGCGTGTAGAAGGCCTCCACTTCCCGTCCCAGATCGGTTCCGGCCTCGATCTCGGCCCGCACGATCTCCCCGCTGGAGAACCTGGGGCTGTGGTTGTGGAAGGGCAGGGATCTCGCAACCCTCTTCGCCTGGGTGCTCTTGCCCGCCCCGGGCGGTCCTACGAACGCTATCCTCACGGTTTGTCTCCTCTGACGTTGCGGTCGTTCTTACCCTCGGCGCCCCGCCCGTAACGCACGTTGCGGGCGGGGCGCCGAGAACCTATGCCTGCGCCTCAAGCGGCGGGTTTTCTGCCACCTCCGCCGTGGGCCTGCGCTCCTCGCGCCCCACCGCCTCGGCCTCCTCGCGCACGAGCAGCGCGGCCACCCTGAGCTCCCCGGCCCGCGTCTTGGAGGTCTCGCCGTGGATGCCGAGGTCCCGCGCCTCGCCTTCTAGCCGGTCGGCCGCCTCCAGGAGGCGCCACTCCGCCCTGCGCGCGAACTCTTCGTGCGTCATTTCCGTCCGTCGCTCCTTCGTCGTTTCCCGTTGTGTCGGCTCGGGGCTTGCTTGTGGGCGGCTACTCGGCCACCCGCTGGGCGAGCAGCCTCCTGGCCTCGCCGACGATCTCCTCCTGCGCCCTGCACAAGAAGTCCGCCAGCTCGTCGTCCTGGGCGAGCCTGGCGCTCCTGGCCGCGGGCCCGCAGCCCTCCGCCCCGTCCAGCAGGGCGTGCAGCGCCGCCGTGGCGTCGTGGTTGGTCTCATGCGTCATGGTCTCGATCACCTCGATCAAGTCGCTTCTGTCTCGGAAGTCCGGCGCCCCTCTGTGGGGAACCCCCGTGAGGGGGAAAGGGAAAGGAGGAGCGGGCGCCGGGGACTATATTCGTACCGCACCTAGTCCCCGGCGTAAACCTGCTCGGGCAAAGATGGCCCGAAGGATGCACGCCCCGTCCGGAGGGCTGGTAGGGGTAGGAAGCCGAGGCGGGCCGGTTCCCCCTCCCAAGGTCCGCCGGCCCGCCTCGGCGGCCGATTGTGCCAGAAGATCCGGACCCCGTCCAAGCACACTTCGGGCCATTCTCGCGCCCCTGTCACCTCATGGATGCGGGGAGAGCCGAGCACGAAGAAGCCGGAGCCCCAGCGAACGCTACAGCGAACGCTACAGCGAACGCTACAGCGGAAGCCGGAGCCCCGGCCCGGTTGGTGCCTCGGCCCCCGGCGAAGTGGAGGGGGTATGCTCCGCTCGAGAGCCGTACCCACGAACCTATCAACCCCTCCCTTAAGCGTTGTTAAAGACGGTGGAAAGTTCCGTTAAACGCGTTGAAAACCGAAGATGGTCTGAAAGATGCATCGACGATGCGGAAGGCCTTTGATACCCTTCCGCTCGTTGTGCAAGCAATCCCTGGAGGGGGATACTTTATGCGGCAACTCGCTGCAACCTTGCTTTCGTGCGCCGTTTTTTCGGCCGCACTACTACTGGCGGGCCCGCCTTCCGAGGCGCATGCCCAAGGCTACGACGCCTCAGGGCAGGCGGTCGTCGACGATGCCCGGTCCTACGTGGGCACGGCCTACGGCGCCTACGGGCTCGATTGCTCGGGCTTCACCTCCGCGGTTTTTGCGGACCTCGGCGTGTCGTTGCCCGACTCCCCGGGGGCCCAGTACGCCTACGGCACGCCGTCGAACGCGAAGGCCGGCGATCTGGTGTTCTTCGACGAGCACGGCTACGGCATCTCGCATGTGGGGATAGCCACGGGAGACGGGACGGTGATCCACTCCTCGACCTACCACGGGGCCGTCGTGGAGACACCCATCGAGTACATCCCGGGCTACGTGGGCGCCGTAGACGCCTACTGAGGAGCTAGTGCGGGCGAGGCCGGACTCTTCGTAGGATCCGGCCTCGCCCGCCTCCTCGCCCGCGCGGCGTGCTCGTATTCGGACGCCTGTGAGGGACGGTTGCGCCCAGGCACAGGGGCCCCGATACCCAACGCGCGTAGCGAGAACGCACGTAGAGCGAGAACACAAGGGCGGGGCCATGCGGGCTCCCGAGGCCCTCCTACGCCCGAAGTGCGCAGAATCTTCCTTCCGCGAGGTTGGGTGAATAGGGGTCCGGTGCCCGAAGCATCCGCCCCGGCGTGCGGCGCGTATCATCCGCGAAGGCCCGGGCAGCGAACCGACCGAAGGAGTCACCGGCATGAGGACATTGGCTCTCTCCCCGATGGACCGCCTGGCGGAGTTCGCCCCGCTGGTAGTGCGGGCGATAGTGGGCGTGATCATGGCCGCCCACGGGCTGCAGAAGCTCCTCGGGGGCCCGGCCAACTTCGGGGGGGTCCTGGGCCAGTTGGGCGTACCCGCCCCGACGCTCATGGCCTTCGTGGTGACGTTCGTCGAGCTGGTTGGGGGATCCTGCTCGTGGTCGGGCTGCTCTCGAGGCTCGCCGCCCTGCTGCTCACGATCAACCTCGTGTTCGCCATCCTGCTGGTGAAGGTCGGCGTCGGGTTCCTCTCGCCCCAAAGCGGCGGTGTGGGCGCGGAGCTCGACCTGGCGCTGATCGCTGGGTTCCTCGCGGTCCTGTTCGCCGGCCCTGGGAAGATCTCGCTGGACCACGCGCTCGGCATCGAGGGGGACGTGGCGCGGGAAGACCGGGGAACCCGAGGGGGGCGTTCGCGGGCGCAGTAGGGGGGCAACTTCTCAGAACCCCTACAGAGCGAAGTTCACAGAAACATCCTTCCACGCACTCCGGTGAATACGACCAGCGCCTACCGGGAGGCGAGCGGGAGGCGCGCGAGCACCTCCGCTTCCAGCGACGGGTAAACTAGCTCCTTCGAGACGACCAGCTCGCTGACCTCGGCCTCGACATCGGCCCTCATGTCGTTGAGCATGGCAAGGAACCTCGCCGGGTCGGAGAGCGGACCGCGATAGCGGAAAAGGGTGGTGTGCACCAGGTCCGCCTCGTTGCGAGTCTCGGGAGGCAGGCGCAGGCGGTCGCGTATCATCCCGCGGATGCGGTTCACCGGTTCGGTTGGCTCGGCGAGGGCGATCACGGCGGAGTCGGTGGCCACCACGTGCTCGTAGGAGATCCGAAAGCCCGCGCTCTGGACCGCGATGCGGTTCAGCTCCGCCGTCCACTCCTCCCCGTGGCGCTCCCACAGGGCGTCCTTGTCGGCCGGGTAGTCCGCGTGCACGGCCAGCAGCCAGGCGACGCTCACGTGGAGGGTCTCGGGAGGGCACAAAAGCAGGTCGGGCTCCGATCGGTGGAGGCTTTGCTGTACCTCCCCGAGCGCCGCCTTGGCGCGGGGGACCAGGTCGATCTGGACGTTGTAGGCTCGGCAAGGTTGTGCCCACAGC
>CADCUW010000466.1 GCA_902805985.1 uncultured Rubrobacteraceae bacterium | reverse complement strand
CAACGCGCGTGCGGCCCTCTCTCTCGTAGACGACCACGTTGCACGGCAGCAGCGCGCCGAGGTCCGGCTCGGCGTCGAGACCCTGCCTGGCCAACGGGGGATTGCAGGCGCCGAGGATCACGTACGGCTCCCGCTCGATGTCGAGCTTCTCCTCGAGCTTCGCCTGTACGTCTATCTCGCTTAAGATCCCGTATCCCGCCTCCTGGAGCAGCCTGCGGGCCTTCTCGACCGCTTCTCCGAATGACAATTCGGTATCCCTCGCGATCACGTAGTCCTTCGTCTCCATCGCTTCCTCCCTTGCTTTGCTCGTTGAAACTTTGAAACCGCGGAACCTAGCGGCGCTGCAACTGCCGGACGACCCAGACGACAAGCGCGACGACCAGGGCCAGAGCCGCAACCCAGATCACGAACCCGAACAGCATCCCGAGCACGCCGCCGCCCATCATCCCGCCTCCCATCATCGAGCCCATGCCGCCCATCATCCCGCCGCCGGAGAAGGTCCCGACCAAAAGCAACACGACCAGAGCGCTAACGAGCGCCCCCGCGAGGATCTTGATGCCCTCACCCATCTGTCTGACCTCCAACATCGTATATATCACTATATCGTTATATAGTGATATATACTGCTGTCAAGGGCGTGGGGTTGCGCGCGGCGTTTCGTGGGTCGGTTCTAGCTTCGGGGCGTTGCGCCGAGCTCGTCGAGTTCGGCCACGAGTCGGTCGTGGATCGAGCCGCACACGAGGTCGCACAGCTCGAAGATCGACTCGTCGGTGATGCGGTAGTAGGAGCTCGTGCCCTGCTTCCTGCGGCCGAGGATGCCGGCGTCCAGCAGCACCGAGAGGTGTTTGGAGACGTTGGCCTGGACGCCCCCAGTCTCCACGACGAGCTCGGAGACGGTCTTCTCGCCGTCCATGAGGGCGTAGAGGAGCCTCAGCCTCATCGGTTCGGAAAGGGCCTTGAACCGTTCCGCCACCTTTCCAAGGGCAGCCCCGGACAACCTGCGCTTCGTGTACTCGGCCATCCTCTCCAGACCTCCCCTCGGTTGGACGTTTGCCTGACCAGTTTATATCGTTACACGGTAGTATAACGATGCTACCATGCGTAGGTGTCGCGACCGCCGGGGGCCGCCGGACGCGTATCGGCTCCCCCAGGACGCGTGAATGCCCGGGGTGATCGTGCACCATGAGGGGTGCTTTGCTTAGGCTGCGCAACATAGCGTTGAGGTTGCTTCCCGTGCTGGTGGTCGTGTGGGCCGCCGTCGCCGTGCTGGGAGGAGCAATCTACCTCGCCAACCACGCCGGCCCGCCCGATGGCGAGACCGCTGCAAAGGGTGGGCTTGGGTTGTGCGCTGTCAGCGTGGCCGTCATCGTGGGCAGGGCCGTCCGACGGGTGACGATTCCCCCGCTCGTGGCAGGGTTACTACCGGCGTTCGCCGCCCGCCCGCCCATCGTCCTGGCCCGCAGCGCCCTCTCCGGTCCGCCGGCCACGGGTCCACCCGTCTTCGTACTCCTTCAGATATTCCGCAAGTAGGGTTCCGCTAGACATGACCCGCCCTCCTGGGGGCGGGTCGTCCGAACGCGCGCCAAAGGCGCGTTCGCTGGAACCAAAACGGAGACTTCCCGAAGGAGGTGGCTCGTATGCACGGGCCGAAGGAATGCATCGAAAAAGGGACGGCCGCTGCCGTTCGAAGGACCGAAGGATCCATCTCGCGAAAAAGAGCCGAAGACGGCTAGGGCTCCCGAAGCCGTCGCCAGACGGCAAATGCGGGAGAGGCGAGTCGAGGCCCGTCGGCTATCTGGGCCTCCCGGGTGGAGAATGCGCGGTCGCGAGAACCGGAGGAGCCGGCTGTTCGCGGTATCGATACTCCTGTGCGCGGTCGTCTCCGCGCTGGTGGCGGCCGACCAACTGACGAACGCCGGAGAGATCCGTGGGGGCGTCTCGGTAGGAGAAGTCCACCTCGGAGGCAAGACCCCGGAGGAGGCCCGCGGCATCCTTACGCGCAATGGCCCCGAGACGCTGGAGGAGATCCGGCTCTCCGGGCCGAGCAGAGACTTCACGTTTTCGGCTGGGGATCTGGGAGCGCGCCTGGACGTTAGGTCCACCGTCGAGGAGGCATACGCGCTCGGACGTCGGGGCGGCTTCGCCGAGCGTCTGGGCAAGCGAGTCCGGGCGCTCTTTGGCGTGGACGTGCCCGCGGAGGTCCGATACCGGTCCGAGGCCGCGAGGGCGAAGGTCGAGGGCCTGGCGGCCAGGGTAAACCGGGAACCGCGGGACGCCTCCGTGGAGGTCTTGGGAACCGAGGTGCGGGTCGCAGGCTCCGACGAAGGCTACAGGCTCGACGGGGCGGCCACCGCCGCGAACCTGGGGCGTGCCCTCGAGAGCCTCTCCGGCGAGGCGGAGATATCGGGGGAGGTTCTCGAGCCCGAGGTCACGACCGACGAGGCCGAAGCGGCGGCGCAGGACGCCCGCAAGGCCGCCGCCGGTCCGCTCGTGTTGGAGGCCGAAGGCAAGCGCTGGACGCTCTCGCCGGCGGACGTGGGCCCGGCGTTGGCCGTCCATCGGGAGGACGGCAAGCTCCGAATCGGCCTGGACCGCGACCGTCTGAGGGAGGAGATGGCCCCCCTGTACGCCGACCTAAACGTCGAACCCGTCGAGGCCAGCTACGACGTCGCGGGCGGCGCGACGCCCAAGATCTCAGTGACGCCCGGTGGAGAGGGACGCAGGATCGAGGACGAGAAGCTCCTCGATGCCGTAGAGGCGGGCCTCTTCGAAGGCAGGCGCGAGTACGAGGTGCCCGTGGCGGTGGCCAGGCCGGAGCTGACCACCGCCGAGGCCGAGAGGCTCAAGCCGACGGAGATGCTCGGCTCCTACCGCACCGACTACTCCGTGGTCCCCGACGACGGCACCAGGGTCGAGAATCTCGGGCTCTCCTCGGGGGCGGTCAACGGGACGCTGCTGGCGCCCGGCGAGACGTTCTCGATGCTCGACCACGTCCAAGGGCTCGACTACAACGACTCGAAGGTGATCGTCGACGGGGAGGAAACCACGGCCGACGGTGGGGGCCTGTGCCAGGTCACCTCCACCCTCTACAACGCCGCGAACTTCGCGGGCCTCGACGTCATCGAGCGCACCCCGCACTCCGCGCAGCTGCCCTACATCCGCCCGGGCATGGACGCCACCGTGTGGTGGGGCGGGCCGGGCGCCTCCGACGACCTCGACATGAAGTTCCGCAACACCACCGCAGGCTACCTGCTCTTGCGGGAGTACGTGGCCGGCGACGGGCACGTCTATGCGGGGATCTGGGGCCGTCCCGACGGAACCGAGGTGACCATGCGCTCGGAGCCCACCTACATGGGCGGCGACGGCTCGGAGTGGGTCACCTACCAGACGGTAGAGAGGAACGGAGAGGTCGTCTTCGACGGCGAGCTGCACAGGGACGCCTACGAGCCGCTGGTCGACGGGCACGGTGAGCCAATCCCGCCGCCGGATGTCCCGGTCGCCCCCGCGACCCTGTAGGCGACGGTTGGCGGCGCCCGCTGGCAGGGCCGGTCCGGCGGCGGGCCTTCATGGCCGGATCATGGCCAGATCCTCAGCACCCCGTCCGTCCGGCCGGCGCCCACCGAGACGCGGCCCCCCGGGGCCGGGGCGCCCGCCAGGTTGGTCGCGAGCGTCCCCCCGAGCGGGAGCGTCCACGCAACCTCCGCCTCGCCCCGCCCGTGGCGGATGGCGCCAAGCTCCGTATAGTCCTGGTTGGGGGCCAGCAGCTCCCAGCGCCCGTCGCCGTCGAGGTCCCCGGCCCGCGCGGTGTCGAGGTTGCGGGAGTAGATCGTGTGCGACGAGTAGCCGGGCCGGGTCGCCGCGATCCTGAGCTCGCGGGCCTCCGCGTCGATCTCGTAGAACTCGACCACGCCGCCTATGTGCGGGGTGCGGACGGCCGCGATCTCCGTCTCCCCGTTCGGCCCGAAGGGCCCCGCGGCCAGCAGGTGGCGCCACCTTTGGGGCTCCCCGAAGAACGGGCCCGCGGCCACCAGGGCGCCCCCGGCTCGTACACGGCTATCCTGCTGCCCAACCCCTCCATGCTCTCCGTGACCGCGAGCAGCTCCCGGTCGTCCGGCCCCCCGAACCACAGCGGCGAGACGAGCTCGAACACGCCGCCCGACTCTGCGAAGACACGCCCGGCGACCCGGAGGTCGTCGTCCCCGGGCTCGAGCACGGTGATCGCGTCGGCCTCCAGGTCGTCCCCGACGACCCCGTGGACGTAGCGGCGGGTGGGATCGCTCAGGACGGCGATCCTCCCGTCGCGCGCCCGCACCGCCCGCGCGTCCGGAAGCGCCACGACCTCCTGGGGGTCGCCCACCGGCTCGAAGCGCCCGTCGCGCCCCTCGAACACGGCGCCGTCCTCCGCGACGGCCAAAGAACCCCCCGGAGAGACGGGCACCGGGTGCGTCGACGCCGAGCCCCCGTCCGGCGGCGCGAGGAGCCGGAGGTCCTCCCCCTCCGCCACCAGAGCGGGCGGCGAGCCCGCGGGGAGGCGGTCGGGCGTGACGGGCCGCGGGCGTACCGAGCCGGACGTCGCGTCGAGCCGGAAGGCCTCGATCCGGCCGTCCGCGAGCGCCACCACCCAGGCTATGCCCCCCTCCACGGGCGTCCCGACGACCCACGCGGGCTCGCCAGACAGGCCCACGTCCACGGGTTCGGAGCCCGGAAGACCCCCCGAGCCCTCGACCACGCGATTGCCCGAGGGCATGCCGTGGGTGTAACCGTAGGACGGGGGGCCCGCGCCGGGGCCGGCCCCGGCGGCAGTCTCGCCACCCGCGGACCCCGGCTCCCCCCGCGTCCCCTCCTCGGCCGTCGTTGCCGGCGCGCGGCCCCCGACCGGCGTTCGTTCGTCGGGGCCCTCGCGCGTCTCCGACCCCGCGCACGCCACGACCAGGACGGCGACCAGCGCCAGGAGGAGGCAAAGGAGGGGGCGTCCCGCCGGCCCCCCGAGACCCCCTACCCCAGCGCAGGCGTTATCCCTTCCCGATGCCACAAGGCGCAAGGATAGACCAGGGGGCGCCCGCGCGCCTCGCGGCGAGACCCCGTCTCGCGGACTCGCCGGTTCGCCGTAGGGCGGCCTCCGGGGGCCATATCCTCCGCCTCCCGAAAGACGGCCCACGCGAGGCGGGGCCGCGCCCCGTTCGGCGCCCGAATGGGACCGTCACTCGTGGGAGCCCACCGAGACTGCACGTACCAGCTGGTCTCTACCTCAAGTAGTACGCTTCCCGGCGGCTCAAGAGCCGCTGTTTGGGCGGGTTACAAAGTCTGAAATGTGGAAGGGTCTAATTAGTACGGGGCGAAGGGGCCGACGGGGGCCGGAGGTAGGGGCGATCTACTGCCGGATCTCCACCTCCGACCAGGACAACGACCGACCGTATGCCTCTCTATCCGAAAGCTTCGTTCGCGATTGTCTGAACTTTTGTTCTTGACTAGAACAAAAGTCATATGTAGAGTGTTGCAGGATGGTCTGGAGGAGACCACGGTGGGAAGGTAGGTCTAATGGACACTTGGGTTTGGGTTCTGCTGGCGGTAGGGGCTCTGTGGATATCGCAGATGGTCGGCACGCACGTGCAGATGTCGCACTACCGGAGCGTTCTTGGTGGGATCACACGCGAGGGCGGCAAGGGTTACGTCGGGGCCGGGAACGCCAAGGCCCGGCTGGGGAAGGGCGTCATCCTGATCATGATCTCCGACGAGGAGGGCGTCATCAAGAGGGCCTTGAGGATGCGTGGCATGACCGTGTTCGCCAGGTTCGAGGAGGTTCCGGATCTCGTGGGGATGACGCTCGACGAGCTGCGGGAGGAGGGGCGCGAGGGGCCGTACGAGAAGGCGACCATGCTTGCGGCCAGGAGGGCCGTGGAGCAGATAGACCGCATCCAGTCGGAGAAGGCCGGGGTCGCAGCCATGAATTAGCCGGGCGCATCAAGGTCGTGGGAGAGGGTCGTTGACGAAGGGAGGAGAGTCTATGCAAGGTACGTTCTTCGCGCTGCTCCAGGAGGGCCAGACGGCCGATGCCGGGGGGGTCTTCGGGGCGTTGGGTCGGGCGGCCGAGGGGTTTATCGGTTTGTTCCAGGCGGGGGCCGACACGTTCGTCGACTTCGTAACGGGGATCATTCCGCTCCTGATCATACTGCTCACGGCGTTCTATACGGTGACCAACCTGATCGGCCAGGACCGGGTGCAGCGGGCGGCGCGGTTCGCCGCGGGCAACATCTTTACGCGGTACACGCTGCTGCCACTCATGGCGGTCTTCTTTCTGACCAACCCGATGGCCTACACCTTCGGGACGTTCCTCGAGGAGAAGTACAAGCCGGCGTTCTACGACTCGGCGGTCTCGTTCGTGCATCCGCCGCTCGGGCTCTTCCCGCACGTCAACCCGGGGGAGCTCTTCGTATGGCTCGGTGTGGCCGAGGGGATAAGGCGGTTGGATCTGCCGCTCGGGGATCTGGCGGTCAGGTACCTGCTCGCGGGGCTGGTCGTGATCTTTATCCGCGGACTCCTCACGCAGTACATAACCCAGTTCCTGGCCCGGCGCCAGGGCGTCGAGCTCTAGGGGGGGCGGTCGTGCAGAGCAGAGAGTTCAGGGCCGTCAGGGTGGAGCACGGTTCCCAGGGCTGGGGTGGGCCGCTCGTCATCGAGCCCACGGCGGAGAAGAACAAGATCATGGCCGTCACCGGCGGCGGTATCCCGGAGCTGGCCCATAAGCTGGCCGAGATGACGGGCGCCGAGGCCGTGGACGGCTTCAGGGCGCCGCCGCCCGAGAGCGAGGTCGCAGCTGTTGTCATCGACTGCGGCGGGACGGCCCGCTGCGGCGTCTACCCGCGCAAGCGCATCCCGACGATCAACCTCACCCCCGTCGGGGCGGCCGGGCCGCTGGCGCAGTTCATCACAGAAGACATCTACGTCTCCGGCGTGCGTCCGGACAACCTGAGCCCGGCCGACGGCTCCGAGGCGACGGCCACGGGCGGGAACGGTCAGACCGGGCCGGCCAGCCCGTTCGAGTCCGCCTCCTCAGGGGCGGGTCCCGCGGCGGGCGCCGCGGCGGGCTCCGTTGCGGGCTCCGTTGCGGGGCAGGCTCCATCGGGCGGCGGTTTCACCGGCTTTATAGCGCGGTTTGGCAGGGCCATCGGCGGGGTCGTCGGCATCCTGTTCCAGAGCGGGCGGCAGGCCATAGACACCGTAATTCGGAACGTCCTGCCGTTCATAGCGTTCGTGACACTCCTGATCGGGCTCATCAACGCCTCCGGGCTCGGGAACCTGATCGCCGAGTTTCTCTCGCCGCTGGCGGGGAGCCTGGTCGGTCTTCTGGTCCTCTCGGTCATCGTGGGGCTGCCGTTCCTGTCGCCGGTGCTCGGGCCCGGGGCCGTGATCGCGCAGGTCATCGGGGTGCTTATAGGCGACCAGATCGGGCGCGGCGCCATAGACCCGTCCTTCGCCCTGCCGGCGCTCTTCGCGTACAACGTCCAGGTCGGGTGCGACTTCGTACCGGTCGGGCTGGCGTTGGGCGAGGCGCAGCCCAAGACCATCGAGATCGGGGTCCCCGCCGTGCTGTTCAGCCGCCAGATCACAGGCCCGCTCGCCGTGATCATCGGCTTCCTGTTCAGCATCGGGCTCTACCAGTAAGGGAGGCAACTTGGAACCCATATACGTCACGGAGCTAAGGGAGATAGGTCCCGAGGTGGCCGACTTTCTCCAGGAGGGGTACCTGATCCTCTTCCAGATGGGCGTCCCGCCGGAGCTCGCGGAGATGGCCGTGCTGCACGAGGTGGACCACATGCGTCCGGAACAACCCGAGCCGGGCGACGTGCTCGCAATCGGCGCGAGCCAGTACCGCATAACGGCCGTCGGCACCAAGGCCTGGCAGAACGTACGCGAGCTCGGCCACGCGGTCTTCGTGTTCAACGGCGCCGGAGAGCCCGAGATGCCGGGCCAGATCTGCCTGGAAGAGGGCGGAACCGAGAACCTGGCCGGGACGCTCCAGCCCGGTGTCCGGCTGGAGATAAAGGCCGGCGTCGAGGCGCCGGTCGGATGAGAAAGGAACTCGCGTGAGTCTCAGGAGCAAGCTGGAGGATCTGGAGAAGGCCGGCACGCCCATCCGGATCGGGCTCGTGGGCGCCGGGCAGATGGGCCGGGGCTTTATCGCCCAGGTCGCCGGCATACCCGGCATGGAGACGGTGGCCGTGGCGGACGTCGACCTCGAGCGCGGCCTGGGGGCGTTCCGCGAGGCGGGCCTCGACCCCGTGGAGGGTCTGGGTGGCGGCAACGGCCGTCCGGCCGTCACGGACGATGCCAGGGAGCTCGCCCGATCGGGGGCCGTGGACGTGGTCGTCGAGGCGACCGGCGTCACAGAGGTCGGGGCGAGGGTAGCCTACGAGGCAATCCAGGAGGGCAAGCACGTCGTCATGCTCAACGCCGAGACCGACGCCACGGTTGGGGCGTTGCTCGCCCGGATGGCGAGGAGCGCAGGCGTGGTCTACACGGGCTCGGCTGGCGACGAGCCCGCCGCGATCATGGAGCTCTACGACTTCGCCCGCTCGATGGGCTTCGAGGTCGTGGCCGCAGGTAAAGGCAAGAACAACCCGCTCGACACGACCGCCACCCCCGAGTCCGTCGCCGAAGAGGCCGCCCGCAAGCATATGAACCCGAAGATGCTCGCGGCCTTTGTTGACGGCACCAAGACGATGGTCGAGATGGCGACGGTGGCGAACGCCGTAGGCTTCGTCCCCGACGTCCCGGGGATGCACGGCCCCGCCGAGACGGACCCGAAGAAGCTCGGGCAGATATTCAGCCTGCGGGAAGATGGTGGCATCTTGTCCAAATACTCCACCGTGGACTACGTGCGCGGCGTAGCGCCCGGCGTCTTCGTCGTGGTGCGCTCCGAGGATGGGCCGGTGCGCGAGACCCTGGAGTATCTGGGGATGGGGACGGGCCCGAACCACGTCTTCTACAGGCCCTACCACCTCACCAGTCTGGAGACCCCGCTCTCCGTGGCGCGGGCCGCCATCCACGGCGAGGCCGGTATCGTCTCCCGTAGCCAGCCTATGGCCGAGGTCGTGGCCGTCGCCAAGCGCGACCTCGACGCCGGCGAGAAGCTCGGTGGCATCGGCGGCACGGATTACTACGGGACCGTCTATCCGGTCTCCGATGCCAGGGGAATGCTGCCCCTGGGGCTGGCGGCCGGGGCCAGGACCACGCGACCCGTGGCGAGGGGTGAAGTGGTATCGCGGGCCGGGGTCGAACTGCCGGAGGGGTCGTTCGTGGATAACCTGCGGCGGCTCCAAGACGCGGCCCTGGTGGGGTGAACGGGGACGTCATGCTGACCCGCTACCCCGTGGACCACCGCACCCTCTCGGACGAGGACCACCTCATCATGAAGGTCGTACGGCTCTACTACGAGCACGACCTCACCCAGGCCCAGGTCGCCAAACGGATGGGGTTCTCCCGGCCGAAGGTATCGAGGCTCATCGCCGAGGGCAAGGCCAGGGGGCTCGTGAAGGTCGAGATAGCAGAGCCAACGGGGGACTTCGTGCCGTTGGAGATCTCGCTGGAGGACCGCTACGGGCTCTCCGAAGCGCTCGTGGTCGCCTCGGCCGAAGACCGCCGCGGCACCGACCTCAACGCCGGGATGGCCGGCGGGGCCGTCCTCGCCCGCCTCTGCACCCGCGCGACGGTGCTCGGCGTCGCCTGGGGACGGTCCATGCGGGCGCTCGCCGACGCGATGCCGCAGCGGGCCTTTATGTGCAAGAAGATCGTGCCGCTCCTTGGCGGCATGGGCCGGGTCAAGGGATCTTTGCACTCGAACCAGATCGGCACCACCCTCGCCGAGAAGCTCAACGTGGACTGCCCGTACCTTGTGGCCCCGGCCATCGCCCGCTCCCCACAGAGCCGGGCCGAGTTGATGGAGATGCCCGGCATCGAGGACGTCCTGGCCGAGGGAATAGCCTGCGACGTGGCCGTCGTCGGCGCCGGCGGGCTGCTACCCGCCTCCACCATCGTCCAGGCCGGCTACTTCGAGCTCGGTGAGTTTCTGGACCTCGAAGAGCAGGGGGTCGTGGGTGAGATCTGCTGCCACTTTCTGGACGCCGAGGGAAATCCCTGCCTCCCGGAGTTCTCCGAGCGGATCGTCGGTCTTACCCTGGCCCAGATCAAAGCGATCCCGAAGGTGGTGGGGATCGCCACCGGCGCCGAGAAGGCGCCGAGCCTCGCCGCCGTCCTCAAGGGCGGCTACGTGAGCACCCTGGTCTGCGACAGGGAGCTCGCCCTGGCACTGTTGAAGGTCGAACAGAGGAGGGATCTTGCCGGATAACGATAACCGCGTGGAGTTGTTGCGCCAGATGCTACTCAGCCGCTACTTCGACGAGAAGGTGAACGACCTCTACGCCGAGGGCAAGGTCCACGGGACGGCCCACTTCTACGTGGGGCAGGAGTCCGTCGCGGTCGGGGCCATCTCCGCGCTCAAGGAGGGGGATGTGATCACCTCCACCCACCGCGGCCACGGGCACGCCATCGCCTTCGGCCTGGACGTGGACCGTATGGCCGCCGAGCTTCTCGGCCAGGCGGGCGGCTACTGCCACGGCAAGGGCGGCTCCATGCACATAGCCGACGTAGGGGCCGGGATGCTCGGCGCCAACGGCATCGTCGGCGGGAGCATGGGCATCGTCTGCGGCGCGGGCTGGGCCTTCAAGAGGCGCGGCCAGGACCACGCGGCGATCTGCTTCTTCGGGGAGGGGGCCGCGAACGAGGGCATCTTCCACGAGTCGCTGAACATGGCGGCGATCTGGAAGCTTCCCGTGGTCTTTCTCTGCGAGAACAACCAGTACGGGATGTCCATGAGCGTCAAGAGGGCGACGGCCGTCGAGAACATCTCCGACCGCGCCTCGGCCTACGGGATGCCGGGCGTCACGGTCTCGGGCTCAGACCTCGACGAGGTCCACGAGGCCACGGCCACCGCCCTCGAACGGGCGCGGGCGGGGGAGGGGCCGACGCTGCTCGAGGCGATCACGTACCGCTACCTCGGCCACTCCAAGAGCGACGCGAACCTCTACCGGACCCGAGAGGAGATCTCGGAGTGGCGCAAACGCGACCCGATAGAGCGTTTCGCCGCCGTCCTCGAAGGTGAGGGCGCCCTGCAAGAGGGAGAGTGGCGAACCCTGGAAGAGCAGGTAAAAGAGCGTATAGAAGAGGCCTTCGACAAGGCCGCGCAATCGCCTGACCCCGAGCCCGCCTCGGCGCTGGAGGACGTCTATGCCTAGAGAAGAGGTCACTTACCGCGAGGCACTCCGCGAGGCGATGGTCGGCGCCATGCGCGAGAATTCCGAGGTCTTCCTGATGGGTGAGGACGTCGGCGTCTACGGCGGCGCGTTCGGCGTGAGCCGGGGCATGGTCGAGGAGTTCGGCGAGGAGCGCGTGGTGGACACCCCGATCTCCGAGGCCGGCTACGTCGGGCTCTGCACGGGTGCTGCGCTCATGGGGATGCGCCCGATAGCCGAGCTGCAGTTCTCGGACTTTATAACCCACTGCATGGATCAACTTGTCAACCAGGCCGCCAAGATCCGGTACATGTTCGGCGGCGAGGGCCGGGTCCCGATGGTCGTCCGCACCCCCGGGGGCGCCGGGACCGGCGCCGCCGCCCAGCACTCCCAGTCTCTCGAAGCCTGGTTCGTCCACGTCCCCGGCCTGAAGGTCGTCATGCCGTCTACCCCCTACGACGCGAAGGGCATGCTCCTCTCCGCGATAGACGACGACAACACCGTCCTGTTCTACGAGCACAAGCTGCTCTACAACAAGAAGGGCGAGGTCCCCGAGGAACCTTACCGCGTCCCCATCGGCGAGGCCCGCGTCAGCCGCGAGGGCGGGGACGTCACGATCGTCACGGCCGGGCTGATGCACCACTACGCCCTGGAGGCGGCAGAGGCGCTCGCGGACGGCGGCGTCGAGGCAGAGGTCGTCGACCTTCGCACCCTCTCCCCGATGGACGACGGGGCGGTGCGGCGTTCGGTCGAGAAGACCGGAAAGCTGGTTGTGGTCGAGGAGGACGTGAAGACCGCCGGCTGGGGGGCTGAGGTGGTCTCGCGCATCGTCGAGGGGCCGAGCTTCTACGCCCTCGACCGCGCCCCCGCCAGGGTCGCGGGCGCCGACGTCCCGATACCGTACAACCGCGACCTGGAGGCCCATGTCAGGCCGACGCCGGAGAGGGTGGTCGAGGCCACGCGTGCTCTCCTGGACGCCCGCGCCGGGGTGTACGCCTGATGGCCGCCGAGCTGAAGGTCCCGAAGCTCGGGATGGACATGGAGGACGCCAACATCCTGCGGTGGCTCGTCGAGGAGGGGGCCGAGGTCGAGAAGGGCGACC
>CADCUW010000465.1 GCA_902805985.1 uncultured Rubrobacteraceae bacterium | reverse complement strand
TGTCCTGGCCCAGGTTCTCCACGAAGTCGTGGACGCCGCGGCCCATCGAGCGGAAGAGGTCGGCGATGCGGCGGGGGCCGAGGACCAAGAAGACCATAACGACGAGGAGTATCTCTATCAGGCCTAGAGTCATCCTAGCCTGTGGGCTTCCATGAGGTATTTGAGACGCGAGAGCGAGCGCTCGCCGTTGTTGCGGGCGAACCGCTCGGCCCCGACCAGGCGGGCGGCGCGGTCGAGCAGCCCGCTCTTGAGGTGGAACTCGCCCTCGTAGGAGACCCGGCAGCCGCCGTTGGCGTCGGGGACTACGTCCACCCGTCCGCCGCCCTCGACCGCGGAGGCGTAGACCCAGCGGACGGTGGTGGAGCTGTGCTCGAGAACCCTGACTTCGGGATGGACCTTGCCTACCGGGCCCTCTATCTCGAGCCTGTAGGCGTCGTTCCCGAGCGGCTCGATGTCCTTGACGCCGACCATCCACTGCTCCGCGTTGCGGAAGTCACCGACGAAGGCGGCCACCATCTCGGGGGGGGCGGCGATGCGCTGCTCGATAACGACGCTCCTCCTGCCGCTCATCCCCACCCCAGCTCTTCCAGGCGGTCCTCGTCGAAGCCGAAGTGATGGGCCACCTCATGAACGACGGTTATCCGGATCTGCTCCTCGAGCTCCTTCTGCCAGAAGTCCCGCTCTAAAGGACCGCGGAAGATCGTGATCCTGTCCGGCAGCATCCCGTAATACCCCGAGCCCCGCTCCGTGAGCGGCACACCCTCGTAGAGCCCGTAGAGCGTGTCCGACTCTCCGCCCGTGACCAGCGGCGAAGAGAGGTCCGGCCAATCGTCGACCACTATGGCCACGTTATCCAGAAGCTCCGCAAGTTCGGGCGGCAACCCTTCAAGCGCCCTCTCCACAAGCTCATAGAAGTCCACCGTCTCCCTCTTCACGGTGGTAATTGTACATGTGCGGGCCGCCGTGTCGCCGCCGAACGGAAGTCCGGCTAGAATCTTCCCCCATGAGATCCTGCCTGGAGGTGCGCCTTTGAGGTTCCTGTCCGGCTCGCGCCCGGGACGGTGGTTGGTGTGGCTGTTCTACAGGGCGGCCAACAAGCCCTTGCCCGTGCCGCACGCTGCGGAGTGGATGATGATCCCCGAGCACTCCGTGGACCAGGTCCTTGAAACGGGCGCCCTGCGCAGCCTCTACCCCGAAGACGTCCTCGAAGCCGCCCGCCGTATGGACCGCCAGCGCCGCGAACACGATGAACACCACGAGAACAAACCCTAGCGTCGCCGACACTCATCGCCCACGCCCTTGATAAACTAATATTGTTAGTATAACATTAACAATGTTAGTAAAACGTGTGGGGCGAGCGAGGAGAGGAGCGGACGATGCAAGGGACCATCGATAGGGAGAGGGGAGCGACGGGTGCCGGGGCGGGTGCCGGGGCGGGGGCTGGGCCGAGATCTCGACTCGCGGGGCCCGGCGTCTTGCTGCGTGTGGAGGGCGGCGTGCTGCTTGCGACCAGCGCGTCGTTTTACTGGGTCAACGGGGGAAGTTGGGTCTTGTTCGCGTTGCTGATCCTCGCTCCCGACGTCTCGATGCTGGGATATCTGTTAGGGTCGAAGGCGGGGGCGGCGACGTACAACTTGGCCCACACCTACGCTTTGCCCGCCAGCCTCGGGGTGTTCGGTGTGCTTGCGGAGAGCCCGCTTGCGGTCAGCGTGGCGCTCGTCTGGTTCGCCCACGTCGGGATGGACCGCCTGGTCGGGTACGGGCTGAAATACACGTCCGGCTTTAAAGATACGCACCTGGCTAGGGTATGAAGGGAGCCGTCTCTAGTGTCTCCTAGGGCGGGTCTCGATCGGGCGGCGGTGGTTGAGGCCGCCGCCGCCCTGGCAGATGAGGAGGGCTTCGAGGACCTCTCGCTCGCCCGGTTGGCCGGACGGCTCGGTGTCCGAAAGCCCTCGCTCTACAATCACGTCGCGGGGCTCGAAGGCATAAGGCGCGAGCTGGTCTTGCTGGGGCTGCGCGAGCTCGGGCGTGCGCTCTCTCGCGCCGCGGTCGGGGTGTCTGGTGAGGCGGCGATCCTCGCGCTCGGTCAGGCTTACCGGGACTTCGTCAAAGAGCGTCCGGGTCTCTACGCCGCGACGGTGAGATCCTACCGGACCTACGCGCCAGGAGATCCGGACCTCGGAGCGGCCGAGGGTGAGGCGCTCGAGACGGTGCTGAAGGTGCTGGCAAGTTGCGGGATTCGCGACGAGGAGGCGGTTCACGCCGCCCGGGGCCTGCGCGCGGTCGCGCACGGCTTCGCGACGCTCGAAGCCTCCGGCGGCTTCGGGATACCAACCGACGTGGACGAGAGCTTCCAGAGGTTGCTGCGCGCGTTCGTGACGGGACTGCGGATCGGGGAGGACGGTAGGTAACGCTAGCCGGCAGGCAGGCCAGTATACTCAAACCGTGGACCTCTTCGACCAGTCAAGCGCGGATAGCCTCTCCCGCCGCGCCCCGCTCGCCGAACGCCTGCGCCCGAAGACGCTGGAAGACGTCGTCGGCCAGGCCCACCTGACGGGCGAAGGGGGACCTCTCAGGGCCGTGGTGGAGCGGGGCCGGGTGGGCTCTCTGGTGCTGTGGGGGCCGCCGGGGACGGGCAAGACGACGCTCGCCCGCGTGCTGGCGGGCGTGGCCGACGACGAGTTCGTTCCCCTGAGCGCCGTCACGAGCGGGGTGAAGGACCTGCGCGGGGCTCTGGACGGCGCCCGTGATCGGCTCAAGTTCGAAGGTCGGGGGACGCTGCTCTTCGTAGACGAGGTCCACCGCTTCAACAAGGCCCAGCAGGACGCGCTGCTGCCGGCGCTCGAAGAGGGGCTCGTGGACTTTATCGGGGCGACGACGGAGAACCCTTCTTTCGAGGTAACAGCGCCGCTGCTCTCCCGCTCGCGCGTGTTGCGGCTCAGGCCGCTCCCCGAGGAGGACCTTGGGGCCCTGCTCGACCGCGGGCTCAAAGAGCTCGGTGTCGGCATCGCGGACGACGGGCGCGAGTACCTGCTCAGCCTGGCCGGGGGCGATGGGCGGAGGATGCTCAACGCGCTCGAGGTCGCGGCGGCCGGCACGAAGCGGGTCGAGGCCGAGGACGTGGAGCGGGCGGTGGGGCAGAGGGCGCTCCGGTACGGGCGGGAGGAGCACTACGACGTCATAAGCGCCTTTATCAAGAGCGTTCGGGGCGGCGACCCGGACGCGGCGCTGCATTATCTTGCCAGGATGCTCGAGGCGGGGGAGGACCCCGTCTTCGTCGCCCGCAGGCTCGTCATACTCGCCTCTGAGGACATCGGCAACGCCGACCCGCACGGTCTCCCGCTCGCCGTCGCCGCCACCGAGGCCGTCAGGCTCGTCGGGATGCCGGAGGGGCGCATACCGCTCGCGCAGGCGACCACGTACCTGGCCTCGGCACCGAAGTCAAACGCCGCCTATGCCGGCATCGGCAAGGCCCTAGAAGACGTGCGGCGGCAGACAACGCCGGAGGTCCCGCTCTCGTTACGCAACTCGCGAACCGACCTGATGCGGGGCGAGGGCTACGGGGTGGGGTACCGCTACGCCCACGACGACGCGCCCGAGGGCATGAACGATCGCTATCTGCCCGAGGAGCTCGGGGACCGCGTCTACTATCAGCCGAGGGAGAGCGGGTCTGAGGCGGGGATCAAGGCTCGCCTGGATCGGTGGCGGGAGGAGAGAGACGCGCGGGAGAACCGGCGACAAGGCGATCTCTGACGGACT
>CADCUW010000464.1 GCA_902805985.1 uncultured Rubrobacteraceae bacterium | reverse complement strand
CGTCACCCGCGCCAAGGCCGCCACCACCCTGGCGTCGAACTGGCTGCCCGCCCCGCCCAACAGCTCCCCGACCGCTTCCGTCGGCTGCCGCGCGCTGGCATAGGGCCTGCCGCGGACCATCACGTCGTAGGCGTCTGCGGCCGCCACTATGCGCGCCGCCAACGGTATCTCTTCCCCTTCGAGCCCGTCGGGGTAGCCGCCCCCGTCGTAGCGCTCGTGGTGGTGCCTGATCGCCTGGGCGACCCTGCGCAGGCACCACAACGGCTCGACCATGCGCGCCCCTATGTCCGGGTGGTCCTTGATGATCTCGACCTCCCAACGCGCCAGTGGACCCGCCTTCTCCAGTATGGACCGCGCCACGCCCAGCTTGCCCAGGTCGTGCAAGAGCGCTCCGAGCGTCAGGGCTTCTAGCGCGCCTTCGCGCAGGCCGAACTCCATCCCGACCAGCCGCGAGAGGTCGGCGACCGCAAACGCGTGGTCGATGACGTAGCCGTCCGTGGGGGTTGCGGCCAACACGAGCGCCTTGGCGACCGTCCTGGCCTCTTCCCCGCCCGGGGGTGGGGGGACACGAAAGGCAAGCTCGGTTTCGTCGGGCATGGCACGGCCTCCGTATGGGATGGATTCTTCGCGCCGTCCGCGCAACGTCGGCCGAGCCTCCAAGAAAGGACGAAACGAGAATGTCCGGGCTTTTGCAACTATTGTAACATCTTACCCCTCCGAGGGCGCCGGCCCGCCGTCGGGGGTCGCGCACGAGCTACCAAAGAGTCTATTCACCGGAGTGCGTGGAAGGGTTGTTCTGCGAACTTCGCGCCTATGGGGGTCTCGGAAGCATACCCCCATAGGCGGCGGCTTCGCTGCTGTCTCGGCCTCTTCCGTGTTTGGCCCCCACCCGGTCGGGTAGTAAAATATTGTGAGGCTCGGCGGCCCGTGATCACCCCCCTCCTAGGGCCGCCGGGCTTCTTCGTGCCCAACCAACGTCCTCCGCGCGAATGGCCCGGAGTGTGCATGGACGGCCCCCCGATCTTCTGAGACAATGCGCGGCTTAGGCGGGCCGGCGGACCTAGGAGGGGGCGCCGGCCCGTTTTGCTGCCCCGCCTCGGCGCTCCAAGCCCGCCATCGGTTCGGTCCCACCTCGTGTGGAAGAAGCTGGGAGCCGTGCGCCGGGGCCCCCGGTCCCCTCCAAGCCCGCATCAAAGCACACGTCCCCGCGCCCGCATCCCCCATTTTGGCCAGGCAGAGACCACTCGTTTGGGGTATGCGCGGGTTTGATGCCTGTACTACAATGGCGTTATTGGGCCGGGCTGGCCACCTCATCCCCCTCCGAGGAAGGCGGCCCGGCTTTCCTCTTGGCTCGGCCCCGCTCCAAAACCCCTAAGCACTCCTCACATCTTTTGCCTCGGACGAAGAAGCAGCGGCAGGCGGACTACGGAGTACCCCAGCGGCCACGCCACAGACCGCGGCCAGCACCGCCGCGTTGGCGGGCATCTGTCGGTCGAGGCCGATCTCAGACAGGCCGATCTCAGACAGGCCGACCGCATCCGCGAAGGCTATGTTCGCCAGAGCCGCCAGAACGGCGGCGGCCTGACCGACGCCCAAGACGGACCACATCCGCACCCCGCGGCCCCCGCCGACCAGGGCGTTGCCCGCGAAGACGGCGCACAGCGCGGCGAGAAGGGCGATGAAACACAGCGAGCGGAAGTAGAACAGAGCCTCGCCAACCAAGACGTAGAGGAGAACCGTGCAAAGATAACCAACCAAAGCCCCGGCCAGGCCGGCTACCAGAACGACCGGGTACCAAACGAAAAACCTACCGCCTGTCCGTTCCATTGCTTGCCCTCTCGTCTTTCGTAAGTGGACTTACACAGTAAGCACATCATAGGCCATGCACACGGTGGCGTCGACCCTCCGAGTATCAATCGACCGGGCACGCCCATAACGTGGCCGTCCGAGGGGTGCTGTCTGGTCGAGTCCGCGCCACCGTTTCGGTTCTTTCATCATCAAACCATCGGAAGCCGATAGACTGCGCCCCAAAGGTAGGGGTTTTGTTATGGCACAGTTGCTATCACTTGTAGGGCGAGCCCCATGACCTGAGCGAGGTTGACGTTACATAGCAGAGATGGTTCCCCGCGGGGACGAAAGGATGTGGCGAATGGACAGGGCGGAATTTCTCAGGAGGGCGGGCACCGGGGCGGCTGGTCTGGCGCTGGCTGGGGCCGCGTTCGGGCGCAGGGGCGCAGGGGCGCAGGAGGCCCGGCCGAACGTGCTGCTGATCATGACCGACGATCAGCCCTACCACACCATCGCGATCATGGAAGCCCTTCAGAGCCGGGTGATCGCGGCGGGCACGCGCTTCGACAACGGCTACGTGGCAACGCCTGTGTGCGGGCCGGCGCGGGGCTCCGTCCTGACCGGCAAGTGGTCCCACAATACCGGACTCGAGAGCACCAACGGCGCATGGCAAGACCTCGTAGACTCCGGGGAGCTGCCGCGCAACGTCGCCGCAAGGCTCGAGGCGGTGGGCTACTCGTGTCACCTGACCGGCAAGTTCACCAACGACCTCAGCAGCGGCACCTGGGTTTGCCCCGGGTTCGAGAGCTGGTGGGCGCAGCTGGAGCCCGTCAACGACAAGGACCGCCTCTACTTCAGCAGCGGGGGGGCCGGGCGCCGCGAGATGCCCCGGACCGGCACCGAGGGGGGCAACGAGACCCTGGTGGCGGCGAAGTTCACAGAGGACTTCGTCCGCGGGCACCGAAACGGGCCGTGGTTCGCATGCTTCTGGCCGCACGCCCCGCACGGCCCCTACTACCCGCTCCGCAGGTACGCCGATACGCACCAGGGTGAGAGGCCCCCGACGCAGTTCGGCGAGCCCGGCCGAGACCTCTCCGACAAGGCGCCACTCGTCCGCAACTCCGCCCGCCTCTCCGACACGGATGAAGCCCGGATGATGCGAGAGTACCGGAACAGGCTGCGCGAGGTGGAGGAGGTCGACGACGCAGTCAACCGCCTGATGAACGCCCTGGAGGAGACGGGCCAGCTCGAACGCACCTGGGTCTTCTTCCTGACCGACAACGGCTACCAGCACGGCGAGCACTTCCTCGACAAGAAGCTTTGGCCCTACGAGGAGTCGACCCGCACGCCCTTCGTGGTGCGGGGCCCCGGCGTGCCCAGGGGGGCCACGAACGACAGCCTGGTGAGCCAGGTCGACCTGCTGCCGACCATCTGCGAGATCGCCGGGGCGGACGCCTCGGGCGTCGACGGACGGAGCATCCTTCCCGTCCTGCGCGACCCGGGCGCTACCTTCCGCAAGTTCCTTTTGGTGGAGGCCGAGGAGCGCGGCTGGCACTCCGTCAGGATGCGCAGGCGCAACCAGGCCGGCACCGGGCACGACAACCTCCTCTTCGTCAGGTGGAGGGATGGCTTCGAGGAGCTGTACGACTACCAAGACGACCCCAACCTGCACAATGGCCGCGTCAGCACGACGCGCGAGCAGCAGAATGCGGGCATGCTCCGCGAGAGGCTCCTCGCCATGCGCACCGCCGCCGGCGACAAGTACAGGGCGTTGGAAACGGGCTAGCCGGCCTATTCACCGGAGTACGTGGAAGGCTCATTCCCCGAACTTCGCCTTGAGGGGGTCTCGGAAGTTTCGAGTGTACGCAGTTCGTGCTAGTAATAAATGGTCCATCCGCGCGATGCGCCGCCACCCCTTCTCTTGCGACCATGCCTCCCGCCACGGCACACGAGAAGGGAGACTACGTGTACC
>CADCUW010000463.1 GCA_902805985.1 uncultured Rubrobacteraceae bacterium | reverse complement strand
TCCCCGGTGCCGGTCTGGCCCACCACCTCTATTCCCTCGCGGGTGGCGAGGATGGCGGCCAGGCCCTCGCGGAACATGGTGTGGTCGTCGGCAAGGTGCACCCGCACGGCTTCGGTCATCGAGGGGGACTCCTCCCCCTCGAACAAGGTCCGAGCCGGAAGGCGCACGCGGAGGTCGCTCAAGGATAGCTGTTGATCACATTTAATCACACCCGCGCCTCCCAAGCGTCCGCAACGCTCAAGAGCCGGCACCGTGGGGACGGTCGAGCGCCGCCAACACGTCTTCCGTGCCGAGATCTTCCACCCTCTTTATGTCGGTCCCGTCGGCGCGGATCTCCGCGGCAAGACCCTTGGGCCCCTCGCCCCAACTCGGCACCGCGACCTCGGCCCGGGAGGCTGCGATCTCCCTCACCCCCGGCGCCACCCGGTTGGCGACGACGAGGTACGGGCGGACGTGTCCTGACGCCGGCCGCGAGGTCCTCCGAAGGGCCCACGAGCGTCACCCGGGTGCGCGGGCGAAGCCCGAGGATGGAGGCGGCGAGCGCCTCAGCGTACATGAGAGGCTCTATGGAGATGAGGACCCGCGGCGCGGGCATCGGGGCTCTTTTCGGCCCGAGGCGTGCCAGGGCGTGGGCGACGCGCCATTATCGCAGGCCGGGCCGAGGAGTCGGGCGTGGCGGCGGACGCCGCCACGCTCCGTCGGGCCTCTCTCACCTCGTAGTTCCGGGGATCTAGACGCAGGTAGGCGTCAGCCAGTTCCAGGAGCGCCGCGGGCTCGGCGCGGTCGGGGCCGCGGCTGCGTAGCAGGCGCAGCAAGGCGGGCCTGGCGCGAGACGCCAGTTCTGCGCCTGCAGGTCCATCGAAGAAACCCAATCGCGTCCCTCCCTCTATTTGTCCGGGACGGTAAGACCGATGATCGCCCACGAACGCACGCGGCGCATCGCCCGAAAGGTGTAATCCCGGCCGCATCCTTATCCCGCCCTGGCGCCGAAGAAGGGCCCGCGGCTGTGATCGGGGCGGCCACGATTCCCAACGGACCGCCCGGTACGCGGGCCCGACGATGTGATGGGGACGGGGACCAGGCCGCGGGACAGGAACCCTTGCGGTGGCGGTCTCCGCCTCTTAAGACCATCTTCGCATGGGCCCACCACGCCGCGCATCACCCTTTCTATGCAGCGCTCCTGCACCCTTCAGGCCATCTTTGGCGGAGCGCCGCCCATCTGTGCGCGTTGTCACCGTCCCGGCTGCGGACCGAGGCTAGCCTGACCCGGCACACGCGGGCTAGGGGAAGGATGGGGGTTGCTGACCGAAACGAACAGGAAAGCGACGGCGAGGCCGTCGCGAGCGGTGTGGTGGATCGTCTCGCGGGTCCGCGGCGGGCGCATCGAGGCGATGACCGTCCCCCGGGGCGGCGAGGAGGGGTCGCTGCTGGCGGTCTTCGGCCACGAGGAGGAGGCCCTGCTCTTCCTGTGGTCCCTGGGGCCGGAGACGGCCGGGGACGGGTGGCGGGTCGGGGAGACGCGGTGCGGGGAGCTCGCCTCGGTGCTCTGCGGGCCGTGCAGGGGCGCGAGGGGCGTGGCCCTGGACCCGCTGCCCGAGATAATCGAGGACGGGAAGACGGCCCTGGTGGGGGTGGGCCGGGAGCGCTTCCTCGCACGCCTGCTAAGAGGCGGTCGCCCGTGGAAGCATCCCGCCACGCGGTCCGGCATCGGTCCGAAATGGCCGCGCTAGGACGATAGGGCCGTGGCCGAGCGGGCTTCCGAGAACCCCCGGCGCGAGGGCTTACACGCGATCGGGGAAGAAGACCCCCAGGGATCGGCTCTTTGTCAAGCGCACCTCCTCACGAGCCCCAGCAGAACAGGTCCGCGGCCTGATCCGCAACCCCGCCCGCCACATCGTCGAGGGTTTACAAGGAGACGGAGGACGGATCGCGAGATGGCACACCCCGCGCCTCAGACGAGGTGCGCGGTCCCGCTCTCCCGGGCCACCGCGGTCGTCCCCTCGTCGAGCGGGACGCGCGTGGCGCCGTAGCGAGCCTCCGCTTCGGCGGCGAAGGCTTCGAGGAACGCCTCGACGGGGGCGTCGCATCCGGCGCGGCGGGCGCTGCCGACGCTGCCGGGACGGAAGGGCAACTCGAGGGCGCCGTAGACCCTCTCCAGCACGCGGGCGAGGTCTTCCTCCCCTTCGACGAGCACGATGCCGCCGACGCTCGTCGCCCGGCGCGTCACCCTCTGGGCGATGCCGCAGAGCTTCATGCCGTTCTCCCACCCGCCGACGCGAACGCTGTGGTCTCCGGGGCAGAACTCGTCCCTGACCTCCCCCACCTCGGCCGCGACCCCCAGGCGGGAGAACGCGCCGAGCACCAGCGCCGCCGCCTCGTCGTAGCGTTCGGGGATGCCGCGCCCGATCTCCTCCCTCGCCGGCCGGATGATGGAGAAGCCGAAGGTTCCCGTGTCGGCGGCGGTTGCGCCCCCACCCGAGGACCGGACGAGGACGGGGTAGCCCTCGCCGTTGGCGGCCCGGACGGCGTCGGCGAAGCCGGGGCGGAAGGTGTCCCGCCGGGTGACGCCGACGTGTCGGGTGGACGGCGTGATCGAGACGGTCGCCGGCCGCCGGGCCGCCGCGACCTGGTCGAAGATCGTTCTGACGTAGCCGTAGGCCGTCACGGCGTCCTCGAATCGGGCGGGCGTCAGAAGGTCCAGAGCCTAGCCCTCGTGGTCAGCCGGGCGCTTCTTGCCCTGGCGGGGCAGGCGGCGGGCGAGCTTGTAGAGAGCGATGACCACGAATAGGAAGGCCAAGACGGCTAGCAGCAGCGCGATGGGCGCGCTCTCGGCGAGGCCGTTCACCCAGCGTTCGGCGGCGAAGGCGAGGTCGGTGGCGCCGTTTGCGGCGTAGAAGCCTTCGAGGGCCGAGGTCCCCTGGAAGACTATGAAGACCGTACCGAGCAAGATGAACATGACGCCCGAGACCAGGTTCGTGGAGTGGACCGAGACGCCGCCGGGAAGTGTGATCTCCCGTCCCCTCAGCCAGCGGCGGCGTCCGAGGTCGAGGCGGTCCCAGAGAAGGGCCATCGCGAAGAGCGGGGCGGCCATGCCGGCAGCGTAGATCGCGAGCAGGCCAGCGCCGTAGAGGGGCGAGCCAGAGGAGGCGGCGACGGTAAGGACGGCGCCAAGGATCGGACCGGAGCAGAAGCCGGCGAAGCCGTAGACCGCGCCGAGGACGAAGGTCGAGCCCAGGGAGTCGCCCCGGGCGCCGCCGAAGCGGGCGGGGACCAGGGAGAAGCCGCGGCCCGAGATCTGGAGGATGCCGAGGGCGATGATGAGGAGCCCTGAGACCAGGATCAAGGTCCCCCGGTACCCGTAGACGAGCCGGCTGACGGCCGCGAGCCCCATCCCTAAAGGCACGAGCGTCGCCGTGAGCCCGAGGTAGAAGACGGCGGTCCTCCACGCGAGCTCGAAGCGCGACTGGAAGGCGTAGGCGAAGAACGCCGGCAACAGCAGCGCGCTGCACGGGGAGAGCAACGAGAGCAGCCCGCCCATAAAAGAGGCCAGAAAGGAGACCTCAACCACCCCCGGCCTCCCGTTCGGCCTCCTCTATGGCCCGCTCGAAGGTCTCCAGCGGCTGCAGGCCGACGAGCACCTCTCCGTTGATAAAGAACGTCGGCGTGCCGCTTATGCCGAGCCCCTGCCCCTCCTCGAAATCCGCCTGAACCACGCCCTCGTAGCGGGCGCTCTCCAGGTCCTCCCTGAACCTGTCCACGTCGAGGCCGGCCTCCTCGGCGAGTGCGGCGAGGCTCTCCTCGTTGTAGCCGCCGCTGTTGCCGGATGACTGGTTCTCGTAGACGAGGTCGTGGTACTCCCAGAACGCCCCCTGCGCCTGGGCGGCCCTGGCGGCCAGCGCCGCATCCACGGACTCCCGGCCCTGGTAGGGGAAGTCCTTCCACTCCATCCTCAGCGTCCCGCTCTTCACGTACTTCTCGTAGAGCTTCGGTTTCACCTCACGGGCGAATTTGCCGCAGAACGGTCACTGATAGTCCGAGTACTCGGTCAGCACCACCGGCGCGTCCTCCCTGCCGAGCGAAGGGGTGCCGAGCGCGGCGGTCTCCCCGCCGGCGTCCCCTGACCCGGAGGAGCCGGCATCCGTCCCGCCGTTGCCCCCACCGGAGGACGACACGGCGTCTCCGGCGCCGCAGCTGGCGAGGACGAGCGCCGCCACGAGCGCCAGGACGAGCGTGAATACGACCCGGGGCCTCAGATCCTGTGTCCCGTCCCTCGCGTCGTGGTCGGGTGCTGCGCCTGCGCCGGTCAGAGAGGCACCTCCTGTGCTGGATTCGTATCTACCCCGACAGTTATAAACCATGCGCCGGAACCTGCGTGCTAAAATGCGCCGTTTGCGCGGCCCGGAACGGGCCGCCGAACCGCCTCTCTACACAAGGAGCGACCAGACTCATGGATCGACGTGGAAAAGTGCTCATCACCGGCGGCGCGGGGTTTCTCGGCATCAACCTCGCCAGGCACCTGCTCTCCCGCGGCTACGAGGTAGCTTCCCTGGACCTCGAACCCTTCGACTACCCCGAACGCGGCCAGGTAGAGGAGCTTACCGGCGACATCCGCGACAAATCCTTTGTGGACCGCGCCGTCGCGGGCGCGGACTTCGTGGTCCACACGGCGGCGGCGCTGCCCCTCTACTCGGCGGACGACATCTACACCACGGACGTCGAGGGCACGCGCAACGTGCTCGACGCCTCTCTACGCCACGGTGTGCAGCGAGTCGTGCACGTCTCATCGACCGCCGTCTACGGGATACCGGACCATCACCCGCTCTACGAGACCGACAAGCTTGAGGGTGTCGGACCGTACGGGCAGGCCAAGATCCAGGCCGAGATGGTCTGCCTGGAGTACCGCGCGAAGGGCCTTACGGTCCCGATCATCCGTCCCAAGTCCTTCGTGGGTCCCGAGCGCCTGGGGGTCTTCGCGCTGTTCTACGACTGGGCGCACACGGGTCACGACTTCCCCATGATCGGCTCGGGCAACAACCGCTACCAGCTGCTCGACGTCGAGGACCTCTGCGACGCCATCGCGCTCTGCCTCACGCTGCCCGAGGAGCAGGTCGACGACACCTTCAACATAGGAGCCGCGCAGTTCACCACGATGAAGGAGGACTACCAGGCCGTCCTCGACGAGGCTGGGCACGGCAAGAAGATCCGGGGCTTCCCCGCGGCCCCGGCCATACTCGGCCTGCGCGTCCTCGACCGCCTCGGCGTCTCCCCCCTCTACAAGTGGGTCTACGAAACGGCCTCCAAGGACTCCTTCGTCTCCATAGAGAAGGCGCAGACACAACTAGGCTACGCCCCCAAGTTCTCCAACAAGGAGGCGCTCCTCAGGAACTTCCGCTGGTACCTGGACAACCTCAAGGCCTTCGAGAACGCCTCGGGCGTCTCGCACCGGGTGCCGTGGAAGCAGGGCGCCATCGGGCTGCTCAAGCGGTTCTTCTAGGACCTTTTGGGGGAGATTTGTCTACTGGAGGTATGTTTTTTCGGGCTGAATCCAGAAAAGGTGATCCAGACCACAAAACTACAGCGTATGATAGAGAGGCGGGCCGGCATAGCTGCGATATTTATCGCTCTTCAGCTGCTTTCACGTCAACGAAGCACCGGCCCGCACCTCCTATGACCTGCACCATTACCGAATGGTTACGCGCCGTCAGAGAGAATTGACGGCTACGGGATAAAGAGGCACCGCCCCCAACCTTAGTTGTGGCGGAGGCCGGAAAAGAGGGGGGCGGGGTTGTGTACCCCGCCCCCCTCGATCTCTGCGCCTCGGGTCCTTACAGGACGTCGACGAAGAGCACCACGTCGCCGTTCCTCAGAACGTCGATCGCGACGACATCGTCGATGTCGACGTCGTTGTTGTTGAGAACATTCTTGATGATCTCGACGTTGTTGTTGTTCAGGCTGTTGTTCAGGAAGTCCTGCAACACGGCTATGTCCGTCTTGTTGTTGTTGAGGACGTTGTTGAGCACCCGGTTGTTGTTGACCGAATCCTCGACGTTAACCACCCGCACGTCGGTGATCGCGAGATCGTTCAGCACGTTGAGCTGGCCGATCTCGACGTTGACGTTGTTCAGCGCGCTGACGAGGTTGCCGGTGTTGATCTGGGTCGGCTGCGCGAACGCCGGGCCAGAGAGGCTAAGCATCATGGCGCCAGCAGTCAGACCGGCAGCTAGCCGTACTTTCGTCTTGCTCTTCACTTGTGTACCTCCACGGAGGTCGCTTTCACGTCCCCAGGCTTCTACCCGCCCCGGCAGCCGTGTAAACGTGCTGTAACATTCTTTAGAATCGTTAAGCTGGATGTTCTAGAGACCGGGCGGCGTCCCGGTCAACCATCCAGATCGGGCCGCCGGGCGGTCGGACGAGCTTCGCGGGGTACGCGCGCGGGTCCGCGTCGCCCTCCAGGATCTGCGCGAGGGCCTCAGATTTCCCCTCGCCGGCGACGAGGAAGACGACCCGCCGCGCGACGTTCAGGACCGGGGCGGTCAGCGTGAGACGGGTGGTCTCCAATTTGGGCACCGGGTTGGCGACGACGAGGCGGTCGGTGACTTCGAGGGCGGGGGTCTCGGGGAAGAGGCTCGCCGTGTGCCCGTCCCCGCCGATGCCGAGCATGACGAGGTCGAGGGCCGGAGGTTCCCCTCCGAAAAACTCGTTCAACTCATCTTCGTAGGCGGCGGCGGCCTCTTCGGGCGGCAGCTCGCCCTGCATGCGGTGGATGGGTCCAACGGGGACGCGGTCGAGGAGCGCCTCCCGGGCCATCCGGTAGTTCGAGTCCTCGTGGTCCGGCGGGACGGTGCGTTCGTCCCCGAAGAAGACGTGGACGTTGGGCCAGTCTACCCGTTGGGCGTGGTCGCGGGCGAGGACCTCGTACGTGGCCTTCGGGGTGGAGCCGCCGGCCAGCGCGACGGCGAAGCGCCCGCGTTCGGCTATCGCTTCTGAGGCCGCTTCCACGAGAGCGCGGGCGGCGGCTTCGGCGAGTCGTTCCGGGGACTCGAAGACCTGGACGTTCACAGGTCGAGGATCTCCACGGCCGAGCGGAGGGCGGCCTCGTATACCTCGTCGCGCCCGCGGAACTGGAGTTCTTCGCCGACGAGGACACCCAGGTCGAAGTGGCCGAGGTGGACCGTCCGTTCGGCCACGAGATCTTCGCCGCGCATCACCGTCGTCTTTACCTCGCGGTGCTCCCGGTGTCGCGAAACCTGGAAGCTGTGGTCGGCGGAGCGCAGCCTGACGCGCCTGAGCCTGGCATCCGGCGAGTCCGGGGAGAGGAAGACCTCGACGTCCCCGGAGGGGCCGTCGAACTCGATCCTGCGCCGGTCCCCGTCGCGGGCCATCCCTTTCGGGGTCCAGCCCAGGGAGGAGGCGAGCCAGCCGACGAGGAGCAGGACGCGGCACTCGCCGCCCGGGGCGTAGAGGACCTCCACGGACGCTATCTTTTCGAGCTCACCGGCGCGTTCGCGCGCGGCGAAGGCGTCGGCGAGAAGCGAGCGCCAGGGAGAGAGGCCGACCCACTGGAGGTCGCCCACGGCGGGGGCGCCCTCGCGTCCGACCAGCTCCGCCATCTCGCGCAGGGAGGCATCCCGGTGCTCGCGGGCGGCGGAGTCAACGATAACGCGGTCTGCCAGGTCGGCCATGGCGGCGAACTCGGGGGAGTGGGGCGAGAAGGCGCCGGGGTACCAGAGAAAAACAGGGAGGTCCGGTATCAGGAGCGGGCCGGCCATGCTCTCGAGGTGGTTGGCGGGCGGACCCTCGGCGTGGATGGTCACCTGCTCGGCGCACACCTGGGCGCCCCCGCCGCCCCTGACGTTGCAGAAGGCGGAGAGCTGGGCGTCCACGTTCCACTCGCCCTCGGGGTCCGAGATCAGGACGATGGCCCGCGCCGGGTGGCGCCCGGCGAGGTTCGAGACCGAGCGCGTTACCTCAGGGGCTGAGGCTTCGTCGGTCACCACGATCAGGTTCAGGACGCTGGAGCGCAGCGCGAGCGTGCCGTCCTCGTTGGCCCTGAGCTTGCCTAGCTCGCGCTCTATCTCGGCGACGCTCATCGGACCGCCGCCGGGGGACTCCCTCGTCTCCCCTATCATGGCCTCCTCCACTCCCGCCCGTCGCGTCCGAGCAGCTCGTCGGCCTCCCTCGGCCCCCAGGCCCCCGCAGGATAGAACTCGACCTTCTTCTCCTCTGCCCAGCGTCGCATCACGGGGTCCAGGATGCGCCACGCGCCCTCCGCCTCGTCCGCCCGGATAAAGAGCGTCGGGTCGCCGAGCATGAGGTCGAGCAGGAGCCGCTGGTAGGCGTCGGGGGCCTCCTCGAGGAAGGCCGTCCCGTAGAGAAGGTCCATGTTGACCGAGCTGACCTCGAAGCCCGCGCCGGGGACCTTCGCCCCGATCTTAAGGGAGAGCCCCTCATCTGGCTGGACGCGGACGACGAGCACGTTCGGCTCCAGGCCCTCGGTGTCGTCGCGGGCGAACGGCGTATGCGGCGAGGAGTGGAACTGGATGGCGACCTCCGTCGCCTTTTTGGGCATCCTCTTGCCCGCCCGCAAAAAGAACGGCACCCCGGCCCACCGCCAGTTGTCCACGAAGAGCCTCAGGGCCAGGTAGGTCTCCGTGACGGAGTCGGGGCCCACGTTCTCTTCCTCGCGATAGCCCGCGACCTCCTCGCCCCAGACCCAACCGGAAGTGTACTGGCCGCGCACCGCGTATTCTTCCACCCCGTCCTCCGGGATGGGACGCACCGCTTTCAGGACCTTCACCTTCTCCTCGCGCAGTGACTCGGCATCGAAGGCGACCGGCGGCTCCATCGCGGTGAGGCAGAGGACCTGCATCACGTGGTTCTGGACGATGTCGCGGAGGGCGCCGGCCTCCTCGTAGAAGGCGCCGCGGGTGCCGACGCCGATGTCTTCGGCGACCGTGATCTGGACGTGGTCCACGTAGTGCTGGTTCCAGATCGGCTCGAAGATCCCGTTCGCGAAGCGCAAGGCCAGGATGTTCTGGACGGTCTCCTTGCCGAGGTAGTGGTCTATGCGGTAGATCTGGGCCTCGTCGAAGTGGCGCCGGATCTCATCGTTGAGCTCCCGCGCGCTCTCGAGGTCCCGCCCGAACGGCTTCTCGACCACGAGCCTGGACCACCCGCCGTCCTCCCCCTCGTTCATCCCCGCCTCGCCCAACCGCCCGACGATGGTCGGGAAGAGCGAGGGGGAGGCGGAAAGGTAGAAGGCCCGGTTCCCGAGCGTCCCCCGCTCGGCGTCCAGCTTCTTCAGAAAACCCTTCAACTCCTCATAGGTCTCAGGCTCTTTCGAGTCGCCCGGCAGGTAGAAGATGCCCCCGGCGAAAGAATCCCATACGTCGTCGCTGACCCCGCCCGAGACGTGCTCCTCCAGCGTCTCGCGCAGCTTCTGCCGGAACTCCTCGTGGCTCATCTCCGTCCGCGAGATGCCGACCACCGCCATCTCCAGCGGCAGCCGCCGCTGGGACGCGAGCTCGTAGAGCGCCGGCACCAGCTTCCGCGACGTCAGATCCCCCGAAGCCCCGAATATGACCATGACCCCAGGGTCGGGGACCCTCGGAAGACGCTGCTCGTCGCGCAGCGGATTTTGTAGGGCCTGCGTGTCCGCCACTACAAGCCTCCTACTTCTGCTCCTGCTCGGGATACTTCGTGCTCGCCTCCTGGATGGCGTGCCCGCCGAACTGCCCGCGCAGGGCCGCGAGGACCTTCATCGCGAACGAATCGTCCTGGCGCGAGGCGAAGCGGGCGAAGAGGGAGCCGGCGATGGCGTTGGCCGGCACGCTCTCGTCTATGGCCTCCATCACCGTCCAGCGTCCCTCGCCGGAGTCCTCGACGTAGCCGCGGACGGAATCGAGGTTCGCGTCCTGCTCAAAGGCGTTCTCAGCCAACTCGAGGAGCCAGCTCCTGACGACGCTCCCCTGGTTCCAGAGGCTCGAGAGCGCGCGCAGATCGTAGTCGTAGCGGCTTTTCTGGAGGATCTCGAACCCCTCGGCGTAGGCCTGCATCATCCCGTACTCGACCCCGTTGTGGACCATCTTGGCGAAGTGTCCGGCCCCGGCGTCACCGAGGTGCGCGTACCCGTTGGCCGGCGCGAGCGTCTGGAAGGCGGGCTCGACGTGCTCGAAGGCGTCCGCGTCGCCCCCGATCATGGTGCAGTACCCGACGTCGTAGCCCCATACCCCGCCCGAGACCCCGGCGTCCAGCCATCTGAACCCCGCGTTGCGAACCTCGCGGGCCCGCGCCACGGAGTCCCGGAAGTACGAGTTCGCCCCGTCCACGATGATGTCGCCCGCCTCGGCGTGCTTCATGAACTCCTGGATCATGTCGTCCGTCGTGTCTCCGGCCGGCAACATGCTCCACAAGACCCGCGGCGACTCCTGCATCGAGACGAACTCCTCGACGCTATAGGCGCCCTCGGCCCCGGCCGAGACCGCCTCGTCCACCTTTCCGGACGAGCGGTTGCCCGCGATCACGCGGTGGTCCCCCTTGTCCACCAGCCGGCGGGCCATGTTGAACCCCATCCGCCCCATGCCCCAGATACCGATGTCCATGCTGCTCCTCCCTCTGGTCGTCGCTAGGTATCAGGTTACAGGTTCGGGCATCAGCAATTACCTGATAGCTGAAACCTGATGCCTGAAGCCTAACTAACTAGCTGGCGTCCCTTGTTCTTGATCTCATCCAACATCTCGTTGAACGGGTCGGCGAACTTCTGGATGCCCTCTCGCTCCAGCACGTCGGTTACGTCCTCGTAGTCGAGGCCGGCCTCGCGCAGGTCGTCGAGGAGACGGACGGCGTCTTCCAGGCTCTCGGTGAGGACGGGCTCGATGTTGCCCTGGTCCTTTACGGCCTCTATGGTCTTTTTGGGCATGGTGTTGACGGTCTCGGGGCCGACGAGGTTGTCCACGTAGACGGTGTCCGGGTAGTCGGGGTTCTTGGTCGAGGTCGAGGCCCAGAGGAGGCGCTGGCGGGTGGCGCCCTGCTCTTCGAGGGAGCGCCAGCGGGAGCCGGAGAAGATCTGGCCGTAGACCCTGTAGGCGAGCTTGGCGTTGGCGATGGCGAGCTTGCCCTTGAGGTCTTCGCGGCCGAGCTTTTCGAGGCGGTCGTCGGCCTCGGCGTCTATGCGCGAGACGAAGAAGCTGGCGACGGAGCGGACGCCCGAAGGGTCGCCGCCGTTCTCGACCAGGCGCTGGATGCCCCGGATGTAGGCGCGGGCCACCTCGCGGTAGCGCTCCAGGGAGAAGATCAGGGTGACGTTTATGCTCTTGCCGCGCGAGATCATCTCCTCTATCGCCACGAGCCCCGGCAGCGTCGCCGGTATCTTGACGAAAAGGTTCGGCCTGTCGACCATGCCGTGCAGCTTCTCGGCCTCGTCTATCGTGGCCTGGGTGTCGTAGGCGATGTCCGGCTGAACCTCTAGGGAGACGTAGCCGTCCACGCCACCGGAGCTCTCATAGACGGGCGCCAGGACGTCGCAGGCCTCCTGGATGTCGGTGCCGGCGATCCCCCAGAACATCTCCTTCGGGTCGTCTGTATCCCTGGCGAGCTCCCGGAGCTGGTCGTCGTAGAGGTCGGAGCCGGCGACCGCCTTCTGGAAGATGGCCGGGTTCGAGGTGACGCCCACGATGCCGTCGTCGATCATGGCCTGCAGGCCACCGTTTCTCGTGTCGTCCCGCGATAGTTCGTCCACCCAGGGCGCCTGCCCAAGCTCTAGCATCTTCCCCAAACGCTCGTTCACTTCCGCCTCCTCTGGAGCCCGCAGCGAGGCCGTCTGTACGGCCCGTCTCGACAGTCTACACCGCCCCGTATAGACGGTCGCTTGTTACAAGAGGTCCTTACCTTGCCCGGCGCGTCGGCAAACACGCTCGACCTTGCTCCCAGGGCAACGTTTACCCCCGAGCCGGGAATCGGGTCACGATGAGGTCGGTATCCTCCCCGGAGCGGAGCGCCCGGGTCCCGGGACTACGGGCCCCCCTCTGCAGGACTCCCGCCATGCCCCCGCCGCGCACCGTCGGCGCTTTGGGCTGCCGCTCTCTTTCGATAGCGCCCAGGCAGCAACGGTTCTTCGTCCCCGGTGGGGCTCCCCCGAACGCCATGGAGGGCAGCAAGACCGGTGCCGCGATTGGGAGGAGCGTGTCTATTTGCGTGCTCAGCCAGCGGCGACTTCAGGTGAGTAACGTCCTCTGCGCCGAACTCGCGCACCCTCTCTCTGAGGGAATAGGCCGTCTGGCCGATGCGGTTGACGGTACCGGACGTTAATTTTTCTGAAGGGTTCGATTGGTTTCGAGAAGATATGCCGGTTGCGGGCATATCCGCAGAGCGAGGGTTACGGTGATGAGAGAGCAGCTTCACCCAAAAAGGGCCATCCGTAACCACACCGAGTTGGCCTGGCGGGC
>CADCUW010000462.1 GCA_902805985.1 uncultured Rubrobacteraceae bacterium | reverse complement strand
TAGTTGGCGTCCCGTTTCGGCTGTGAATCTGACCGGTATACGGAGGCCAGAGGGGCCGAAATAGTAGCTTTTTCGGCCTCTTTGAGGGCCGCACGCTCGTGCCTTTGGGACTTTCCAGACAGTCTCTCCACGCAATCGGGTGAATAGGGCAAGAACAAGGGCCGAGGCTGCTACGCTCCGGCCCTACTCTTACTGCTTGACTCAGGATGCCGGTTAGAGCCCTACATGACAGCGTTGCCTGCCTTCAGCCTCCCCCCGGAAACCGGTTCACTGCGCGCGACGATGAGGCACAGTACTCCCAGGATCAGCGCCACGGGTGCCCAGCCGAAGCGCTCCCATCCGCTCGACGACGCGGTGTTCATGACCGCTCCCACGAACAGCAGGCCGACGAGCACCCATGTCCCCCATCGGAGGACGCCAGCCGGCAGTGGCACGACTTTGAACCCTGCGCGGCCCAGCACGATCAACGCGGCGAGCAGCCAGACGCCGACCGCGACGCCGCTCGCGATCCGCAGACCCATCGGGAGTTGCCCCTCGTAGAAGCCACCCATAGCAGCCCGCCCCAGCGGGGCTCCGAGCGCCAATGCGGCCTCGAAGGCCGCGATCACCAAGAAGCCCACGGCAGCCGCCATGGCGGCGGTCCGGACCATTTCCTTCCTTTTCCCTTTCGTCGACACGGTTGCGTCTCCTTGCTCCCGCCCAGGAGCGGGCAGGGGGTGATTGGAGAGGTAGCGGGCCCCGGTCTAGGAGGAGGGCAGGTAGCGGTCCTGCGCCCTACGACGCGGCGGTCTGCTGGCCGCGTAATGATTGCAGCGTAGTTCCCGCGACAAGGACACGCATCACCCAAATGAACCAAGTTTCGCTCTTTATCGACAAACTTCCGAGAACCCCCTACAGGCGAAGTTCGGAGAACAAGCCTTCCACGCACTCGGGTGAACAGAGGAGGGGCGCTACCTGGAGGGACGCTTCCCGCCGGAGTACCCGCCCTGCGAGGCCCCCGCGCGTCGTCGGCCGTAGGCCCCCATCGGTTACACTTCTCGCCATGAACGCAGCCGGACGGGTCGAAACGAACGGGGTCGCCCTCCATACCGAGACCTTCGGGGACCCCTCCGACCCGGTCGTCCTCCTCATCATGGGCGCGATGTCCTCGGCGGTGTGGTGGCCGGAAGGCTTCTGCCTTCAACTCGCCGACCGCGGCCGGTACGTGATCCGGTACGACCACCGAGACACCGGCCGCTCCACGGCCTACGAACCGGGCCAGATCGCCTACACGGTCGACGACCTCGCCGACGACGCCGTCGGGGTCCTGGATGCGTACGGGATCGCCCGGGCCCATCTCGCGGGGATGTCGTTGGGCGGGCTACTCTCCCAGCTCATCGCGCTGAAGTATCCGGACCGCGTGCTCTCCCTTACGCTCGTCGCGTCGGAGCGGCTCGCCTCGGAGGATTCGAACATGCCCCCGATGGATCCCCGCATTCTTGCTTACCATGCCCGGGCCGGTGAGCTCGACTGGTACGACCGGAAGTCCGTTGTCGAGTATCAGGTCGGGGCGTGGCGGCTGCAGGCGGGTTCGGCGCACCCGTTCGATGAGGCGGCCATCCGCCGAATGGCCGAGGAAGACCTCGGGCGGACGGACAACCCCCTCACCTCGATGAACCACGCCCTCCTCACGGGCGGTGAGCGCTGGTTGGACCGGCTCTACGAGGTACGCGCCCCGGCACTGATAGTTCATGGTACAGAGGATCCTGTGCTTCCGTACGCGCACGGTGTGGCGCTCACCGAGGCGCTCCCAGAGACCACGCTGCTGACACTGGAGGGGACGGGGCACGAGCTGCACAGGGCCGATTGGGAGACCATCCTCAACGCCTTGGAACGGCACACGGCCTCGCGATGATCCCGCGGTAGTACCTCCTCTTCGCACAACGCGCAGCGCCGCACCGACGAACTTCGGAGAACGCCCCTTCTAGAGACTGTCTGGGAACTCTTACCCACGGACTAGGCGCCTTACCATAAGCCTCGCCATCGCCGCGTAGACGAAGGCCTCCCCGGTGGCGCACAGCCTCTCGTAATCCTTGCTCATTCTCCTGTTGTGGCCTATCCACGCGAAGGTGCGCTCCACCACCCACCTACGAGGCAGGACATGGAAACCTCTCGGCGGCATGAGCCTCTGCCAGTCCACCTTCTTTCCCGCCTTTGCCCACTCCTCGGCCCAGACCTCGGCCACCTTCTCGGGGACCGGCTTGGGCGGCTTACGCACGACCTCCACGCTCAGGCCCATCACCTCCTCGACCCACTTTCTGCCCTTCCCCCGGTAGCCCGCGTCGACCCACAGGTGAGAAAGGCGCGCAAAGCGACCCCGCACCTCTGCTCCAACAGCAGCCTTATGCCGTCTTGGTCTGGCACCCTGGCGCTGTGAACCTGCGCTTCTAGCACCAAGCCCTCGGTGTCCACCAGGAGGTGGCGCTTTCTTCCGTCAACCTTCTTGGCGGGGTCGAAGCCGCGATCTTGGCCTCCCACCCCTGTGGTCTTGACCGACTGGGAGTCCACGATACCCGCGCTGGGATTTGGATCCTTGCCAAGCTGTACACGCAAGAGCTCGCGCAGCTCGGCGTTCAGGCGCTTCCACGTTCCATCGATGCGCCCTCTCCTGAACCAGTCGTAGACGGTCTTCCACGGCGGGAAGTCCCTCGGCAACCACCGCCAGGGACAACCGCTCTTGAGCACGTAGAAGACGGCGTCGAGGATCGCCCTCAGGCCGTGGAGCCTGGGGCGTCCTTGTCCCGCGGGATCGGGCAGATGCGGGCGGATGCAGCGCCATTCGTCGTCGGACAGATCCGTAGGATATCTCTTGCTTTCCATAGCTCGCAGCGTAGGTCACCATCGCACCCGCCGAGCACTTTCCAGACAGTCTCTCTAGGACGTACGGTGAATAAGCCTTTAGGCCTACGAAAACAACGTCCGAAAAGGGCCTCCCGAACCATGCGCCGCGTCGCCGCGCTTGCTACGCTTGAACCTATAGGTCGTCTTCTGCGTACCGGGAAGGAGCGATGCCGCAGTATCTCGTGACGATGGACCTGCCGGAGGCCGACCCGGACGGGTCGCTGCCCTCCATCGAGGGGCTGCTCGGCACCATACGCAAGACGGTCCTCCCCTCCCTGGAGGCCCTGAGCGCCCTGAAGGCGCAAGGTAGGGTGCTCGCTGGGGGGTACCCGAGCGGCCACGGCAGCATCATGCTCATCGTGGAGGCGGACTCCGAGGAGGGGGCGCTTGAGATGCTCCGACGGGTGCCCTGCTGGGACGTGTCGGCCACGGACGTGGCGCGGCTGCACGCCTTCGAGGACCTCGAGGAGCTATCCGGCGAGCACCCTGCGGGTGGCGGCGTCGCGTCGCTGGCCCGCGCCCGCGAGGAGCGGGGTCGGCAGGGCCGGGAGGGCAAGCATCACAGGACCGGGACAGAGCCACCCGCCTAGAACCCACTACGCGCGAACTTCGGCGAACACCCCTTCCACGCGCTCGGGTGAATAAGGTTCTGCTTGCGGTTCTTCGGGCGTCTTTGTGGGCATAAAGGGCGCCATAAGCGCGGCGCAGCGGCAGGCCGTAGAGAGGAACGTGCCCAGCTTTCATAACAGAAACGCGAGGTGGCAGGCGTGGATATGTTGCTGAACCCCGAAATCTGGGTGGCCTTCTTGACGTTGCTTGCCCTGGAGATCGTCCTCGGCATAGACAACATAGTGTTCATCTCGATCCTCGTGGACAAGCTGCCGCAGGAG
>CADCUW010000461.1 GCA_902805985.1 uncultured Rubrobacteraceae bacterium | reverse complement strand
GAGCTACGCCGGGGATACCGATAAACTTGGCGGCGACAGCAGGGCAACGACCTTTAGGGTAACTAGGTAAACTGCAGCAATGCCGACGCGAGACTCGCCTGCCGCGCCCACGATCTGCGTGCTCGCAAGCGTCCACGCCACCGAGGGGAGACCCTGATCCGGGGCGTACCGGCGGCCCGGAAGCCCGCCGCGCTGCTTGCGCTGCTCGCGTTCCTGCTCGCGGCCGGTTGCGGTGCCGGCGGGTCCGGAGACGGGGTGGTCGGGGAGGTCCGCAAGTACTCTGCCTCGGAGGCCGTGGTCGAGCTTGAGCCGCTGGACGGTTCGAAGACGACGGGGAACTTTACGCTCGTCCCCGGCGATAGGGGAGGGAGCGAGGTCCGGCTCTCCCTCCGGGGTCTCCCTGACCCGCAGGGCATCTACGTCGGCGCCGTCTACCGCGGTAGCTGCCCGAACCAGACAGGGAATCAGGGCTCTCTCCAGGGCAACCGCGCGGGGTACCGGTTCGCGCACGGCAACCACGGACAACCCGAGATCGAGGAGGGCGTCGTTCAACCCCTGACCTCCGTCGCCTCCAACCCGGAGGGTAGGGGCTCTAGCGTCACGCCGCTGCCAACCCCGCCGGAAGAACTGCTCTCCGGGGCTCCCAAGTACGTGGACGTACACGGCGAAGGCGGCACCGCGCTTGCCTGTGCTGACCTGCTCCCTGCGAGGTCGTCGAGTGCCTGATTGCGGAGGGTCGGTCCCGTGGCCATGCCACATCGAGGTTCTAGGAGAGGGAATCAGAGCTGTCCTGTAGCCCGCGGCCAGGGGCCGTGTTTAGGGTTTTACTCCCTCGACTGGCCGAGGGTGGGCGCACTCAGTTAGTATGTCGGGGGTAGGGTAGAAATTGTCGGGGGATCTAGTATGAGGGAGAGAGGCGGTCTCTGCGCGGAACGCTCGGCCTGGTTCGAGGCTAGTCCCGACGGCGTGCTGCTCTTCTCCGAAGACGGGAGTGTCTCGGACGCGAACCGCGAGGCCTGCCGGGTCCTCGGGAGGGCTCGGGAGGAGCTTCTCGGGTTGGGGCACGGCGGGGTCTTCGACGCCTCGAACCCGCGGCTCTCCCGAGTCCTGGAAGAGTGGGACCGGAAGGGTAGGTTCAGGGGGGACCTGGACCTGTTGCGCGGCGACGGTAGCGCTTTTCCGGCCGAGGTTTCGCTGGCTACCTGGGGGGGCGGGTTCGGAGTTACCTTCAGGGACGCGACGGGGCGCGACGGTGAAGAGCGGAAGGTCCGTAGGCTCAACAGAGAGCTGGAGAGGCGGGTGGCGAACCGCACCGCGCAACTCCAGGCCTTCGTTGCCGAACTCCAGGAGAGCGAGAAGGTGCTGCGCGAGAGCGAGGAGCGGTTCCGGGCCTCATTCGAGCAGGCCGCCGTCGGCATCGCGCACGTGAGCCTCCTAAGCCGGTGGACGAGGGTAAACGACAAGCTTTGCCAGATTCTCGGCTACACTGAGGAGGAGATGCTTCGGCTGGGTTTTCAGGAGATCACCCACCCCGAGGACCTAGACGCGGACTTCGGACGGTTCAAGGAAGCGCTCTCTGGCAAACTTCGGACCTACTCCGTCGAGAAACGCTACATCTGCAAAGATGGGCGGAAGGTCTGGGTAAACCAGACGCTATCGGTCGTGCGCGACGCCTCGGGGGGGACCGCGTACTTTATCTGCGTGGTCGAGGACATCACGGACCGCAAGCTGGCAGAAGAGACCCTGCGCAAAAACGAGGCCCGGCTCAAGGAGCTCGTGGGCCAGCTCCTCACCGCCCAGGAGGAGGAGCGGCGTCGGGTGGCCTACGAGGTCCACGACGGCCTGACCCAGGTGGCGATCTCCTCCTATCAGCACCTCCAAGCCTTCGCCGCGCAGCACCCACCGGGCTCATCCGCGGGCCAAGAGATGCTGGACCGGAGCCTTGGGCTCATCCGGCGCACTGTCGATGAGGCCAGGCGGGTCATCGCCGATCTGAGGCCCACGGTCCTCGACGATTTCGGCCTGGACACCGCGCTGCGCCTGCAGGTTGAGGATCTGAACGAAGAGGGGTGGCTGATCGATTTCAGCGGGGGATCGGGCGCGGGGCGTCTGCCCGTCACGGTCGAGACCGCCCTCTACCGGGTAGCCCAGGAAGCCCTGACGAACGTGCGCAAGCACTCCGGAACTTCCGCTGCCAGCGTCGAGCTCGGGCGTGCGGACCGCTTCGTGTGGATACGGATAGAGGACCGAGGCAAGGGGTTCGACGCCGGTAACGTTCCGGAAGCCGGAGGGCCTGGCGAGCGTGTCGGGCTCTCGAGCATGCGGGAGAGGGTCGAGCTCGTCGGGGGCGAGTTCGAGATACGTAGCCAGGAAGGCACTGGCACCACAATACAGGCCCGTGTTCCCCTGCCCGACCAAATCGGGACGGAGACCACTGGTTATCCGACCCTGCCGCAGGGTCGTGGGTGAGGGTGGAGATGCTCGCGGAGAGGGCGAAACCGGCCGGGATCGTGATCGCCGACGACCATGACCTCGTGAGGTCCGGTCTGCGAGCCCTCTTGACGGACGTCCCGAACCTGCAGGTCTTGGGGGAGGCCGCGAACGGGCGCGAGGCCCTGGAACTCTGCCGGCGCTTCGAGCCGGACCTGGTCCTTATGGACGTGCGGATGCCCGAGATGGACGGCCTCACGGCGACCCGGGCCATAAAGCACCATTACCCGCGCACCAGCGTGCTCGTCCTGACCGTGCACGAGAACGCGAGCTACATGCTAGAGGCACTCAAGGCCGGCGCCGCTGGCTACATACTGAAGGACGCCCCGAGGAAAGAGCTGTTGGGAGCGATAGGCAGGGTGCTCGAAGGCGAAGCGACCCTCAGCCGCCGTCTCTCCTTCCAGCTCCTGTTGCAACTGGCCGATGAGGTTGGAGTGGGCCCCGACGTTGCCGGGTTCCCCGAGGGCAAGACGCATTTTTCGCTGACGCCACGCGAGTTGGAGGTGCTGCGCCTGCTCGCCCGAGGTTACAGCAACCAGAAGATCGCCGAGAGCCTCGTCGTTGCGGTGGGAACCGTCAAGAACCACGTGCAGCATGTTATCGTCAAGCTCGGCGTTTCTGATCGGACCCAGGCGGTTGTTCGCGCCTACGAGGCAGGAATCGTGAAGCCGCCTAGCCGCTGATGGCCGGCTGGCGCTGAACGGCAAGGCCCGTCGCCCGCGCGAGTTCACCGGACGCAGCCCGAACCGCGAGAAGCGACCTCCAAGTCGTTCGCCCGACCCGATGCGGAGTCTATGGGCTCGCGAAGGCCAGCCCGCGAAAGGAGGTGGTCGGCGGCCGATGCGTAACGCTCACCTTCGGAGTCTGTGAGCGGCAGGCGAGAAGTCTTGCACCTCCTGCACCTCCATGTCCTCCACGTCCTGCTTCTGGAGAGGCCCCGCGCGCTCGGCTGGCTGCGGCCTGTCTATGTAGCGGCCCGGTATCTGGCTCGCGGCCCGAAGGTTCGGCTCCGCTGTCCTGCCGTTCTCGCTGGCCGTGACCTCCACCTCGGCGTCGCGGGCGCTCTGGAGGGCCTGCTCGTAGGCCTTACGGGCGTTGTTGAAACCGCCACGGGGGAGGATGGGATGGGTCGGAAAAGCCTCCTCCCGTCCTCCGCAATGGCGCGGACCCGGGGTACGGCTCCTAGAGCGCGTAGTCGCCGGTGTGGGCCTCTTCGAGGTAGCGGGCGAGGAGGGTGATGGCGGCCTGGACGTCCTCGGCGTTCACCATCTCGTTCGGGGTGTGGA
>CADCUW010000460.1 GCA_902805985.1 uncultured Rubrobacteraceae bacterium | reverse complement strand
TCCTGGTCGTTGTGGTCGTTGGTTCTGCCCGCGTGCGGAGGGGCGAACCGGCATGCATGCTACCTGAAGAACTCCTCGCAGTTGACGAAGCGGTCGAGGCCCAGGTCGGCCCCCTGCCTCACGGAGTCCACCCCGCCCCCGCAGTCCACAAAGTCGCCTGCGCCGTCGCCGGTTGAGATCACGGTGTCGTCGCCGGGGCCGCCGTAGAGCGCGTCCTCTCCACCCTCGCCATAGAGGACGTCCCCCCCGGAGCCGCCGTGAACCGCTCGCTCCTCTGCCCTGTCGTCCCCGTTGCCGCCGTGGATGATGTCGATGCCAGCCCCGCCGTAGAGGCCGTCGTGGCCCTTGTTTCCGTAGAGGAAGTCGTCGCCGCCCATGCCGTGGAGAGCATCGTTGCCGCCCAGGCCCTGAAGCACATCGTTCTTCGAGGTGCCCCGGAGCGTATCGCCGGCATCCGTGCCGGAGAGCCTCGCCGCGAGGGCCACCCCCGAGAGCGCCACCACGAGGATCGCCACCGTCACAACCAGGATTCCCGTCCGCCTCATGTCCTGCTCCTCTCGTCTCGGCCCCCGGACGACCCGGTTGCTCTGTAACTAGCACTCTAAGGGGCTCGAGTGACGATCCGGCGGCAATTAGGTAACGATAGATACGAGTTTAGGTAACGTTTGGCACATTATATGGTAACGGTTCGGCAGCGGCGAGAGGGCCGTGGCCGCCTGGGTGCGTCGATCGGGATGGGCCGGGGTGCCAACTGACAGGGCCGGAAGGCCTTCCGGCCCGTGGCCTCATGGGAACGTTAGCGGGCCTCGACGAACTCCCCGTAGGTGGCGCCCGGCATGAAGAGGAAGAGCTCCCTTCCGACCAGCCGATGCTTCCACGTGCTTTCCTCCAAGACGAAGTCGGTGTCGCGGTCTATGACGACGCCGTTCTCGAAGGTCCTGCGCACGTTCACCTCGGCGTGGGTGCCCGACGCGGATAGACCCGTCGCGTCCACCTCCATGGAGGCGAGTTCCAGCCCCTCGTTGTCGGCGAACCACCGGTTTCTCCGTTGCCACTCGGCCTCGGTGAACATCTCCCGGCTTTGGGAGTCCAGCTTCCCGTAGGTGTACGCCCAGCTCTCCCGATCCACGGCCTCGTAGTACTCGACCGCCGCCCGCCTGGCCCCGGCGCCCGCCCTCGCGTCCGCCCTCGCGTCTGCCTCATCGTCTTTTACGCCGGAAGGGCCGCCGTCTGCGGTTTCGGCGGCCGCTTGCCCGGCCCGTGCTTCGCCGCCCGAGTCCGTCGTACCCGGGCCGGGAGGGACGATCGACACCCAGCCCGCCGCGGCCTGCAGGCGTTCGCCGCCGAGCGCGCCGGCCGAGGCGGCGAGTAAGACTACGAAGAGCAGCGTCGCTGCCGTGGTGGCGAACCGGAGGCGGCCTCTGCGGCGGCCTCTGCGGCGGAGGGTCCCCCCGCCGCCTTCCCCGCGCTCGGCCCGCTCGCCACACGGGGCTTCGTAGGATGGAGAGATCCGCGACGTTCTGAGCTCAGTTGCATGTCCCTCCATCCCTACCGTACGGTCATCAGCCCCGATCCCCGAAGACTTCGAATCGGCCCTGCCGCCAGCGGCGCTCCCGTCCATCCTTCCCAGCTCCTTCGCCAAGAGCTCCGCCAGGACCGCGGCGCTTGCCGGCCGCCTCTCCGGGTCCTTGGCGAGCAGCCGCATCACCAGTGCGTCCAGTGCGGGCGGGACCTCGGGGTTCGATGCGCTCGGCGGATCGGGCTCCTCGGTTACGTGCCTCATCGCCACCGCGAGCGGGCTCTCCGCGCCCTCGGCCTCGAAGGGGCGCCGCCCCGCAAGCATCTCGTAGAGGACGACGCCGAGGGAGTACAGGTCGCTCGCCGGGCCCGCGGGCCTCCCCATCGCCTGCTCGGGAGACAGGTAGTGGGCGGTGCCCACTACGGCGTTCTCCTCCGTGAGCGTGTCCTCGGCGACGACGCGGGCAACCCCGAAATCCGCGACCTTCACGGTACCGAAGGCCCCTGCTCCCGCGAGAAGAACATTGGCGGGCTTGACGTCCCGGTGAACCACGCCGCGCCTGTGGGCGGCCTCAAGACCACTGGCGACGCCCAGCGCGACTGCGGCGGCCGAGCCCGGAGCCAGCGCGCCCTCACCCTTTAGGACGTCGGCGAGCGTGACGCCCGGCACGTACTCCATGACGATGTACGGGGCACCATCCTCGGGGTCCTGCCCGAAGTCGTGGACGGCCACGACGTTCGGATGGGAAAGCGAGGCGGCGCTGCACGCCTCCCTCCTGAAGCGCTCGATTCCCCCCCCGTCGTCGGCGCATCGGCGACCCAGCACCTTCAGCGCGACCTCACGACCCAGGACCCCGTCGCGGGCAAGGAAGACCTCGCCGAAGCCCCCGCTGCCGAGCGTCCGCAGGACGGTGTAGCGATCGTTAATCACCCCTCGCACACCCGACGTCCTCGGAATGCCGCGCTCCCTCTCCTAGATTGGGACAGGAAGATCGCCCCCGCCCCCGTATATGTAGCAAGTGTATTTTAGAAGCCGGGTAGAGGAGAGCGCATCCCCCAAATGGACTAGTTCCTCTAGGCGACCTTCGGCGACCCCCTACACCCGAAGTTTGCAGAACTCTGGTTCTGAGACTGTCTGAAAAGTAGTTCGTGTGCCGTCTTAGCGGTGAATCTCACCGGTATACGGAAGCCAGAGAGAGGCCGAAGAGGAGCGTTTCGGCCTCTCTCTGGAGGCCACGCGCACGTACCCCAGAGACTTTTCAGACAGTCTCGCTGATAGGGTTCTCCAAAGTCTGCCCGTCTTAGGAAAGGGCAGGTCCAACGGTCAGGCCGCCCCATTGAGCCTCCACAACGCGTACGTCCAGACGAGGTCGTACAGCACCCACAGGTAGTACGGGATAAGCAGCAACGCCAAGGAGAACCTCTCGTACCTGCGGAGCGCGGCCATAAGCGCCGTCAGGGCCACCAGGAACACCGCTATGCCCAAGAACCCAGCTAGCGTGCTGCGCAGGCCGAAGAACCCGTAGTTCCAAAGCTCGCTGAGCAGCAGAAGACCGATGGTTAGGACAAGAGAGGCGGCCCTGCCCCCGGGGTCGTCGACGTGGGCCAGCACGCGGTACAGCACGACGGCTGCGAGCACGTAGTAGGCGAGCCCCACCAGGTAGAACGCCCACAGAGGCACGAGGAACCAGGGCTCGGCCAAGCCTGCGTACCAGTCCAGACCGGATCCCCCAACCAAGGTAGCACCGAAGATCGCGAACAGTATGGGCGCCGCCACCGCGACGACCAAGGGGCTTTTCCTCAAGCGGCGCACGGTTGTCCTTCCTGCCGGTGTCCAATGTCCCGGCCATGGTACACGTGCTCGGTTGTCCGGTGACAGCAACGAGGCGCCAAACCGGCAGACACTCTTATTCACCCGAGTGCGTGGAAGGGCGATTCCGCGAACGTCGGGGGGTAGGGGTTCTGAGAAGCTCGTGGACCGTAGATGTGCCTACGAGGACGGGGTGATCACCTCGCCCACCGCGACCAGGACCTCGGCCACGGGGGCCAGACCAGGACATGAACCCCGTTACACCGTGTACCGCGGGGTTGGCAAGGCCCCGGAGTTCCGGGCCGCCGGGTTCCACGGTCGTCCGCGGTGGCCCTTTACCGCGGCACCCTCCCGGGGCATAATCCCGCCCATGGAAAACCTGCTTGCGACCTTCGCGGCCTTCTTCTTCGTGGCGCTCCTGGCCGCGATGATACCGGGGGTGGACACGGCCCTC
>CADCUW010000459.1 GCA_902805985.1 uncultured Rubrobacteraceae bacterium | reverse complement strand
CGACTACCGGCTTCCTGGAGACCCACGGCCTCTCGGAACCGCCGGCACGAAGACCTGTTCCGCGCGAAGCCCTGCTCCTGGCCGCCGCCGCGGAGCTCTCACGCCCCCGCCCGACCACAGACCCATTCGATGCGGGCCCCTGGCGCCTCCTCGGCTCCGCGCGCCTCCGCTATGAAACCGGGGGAGAGCCCCGCGATATACGGGCCGAACGCGCCCGCGACGGACGCCTCGCCCTGCGCCTCGACGACAGAACCTCCCTCGTCGGGGTCGCACAAGCCGGGGTCGGACAAGCCGGGGTCGGACAAGCCGGGGACCCCCTCATCCGCGCGACCATCGATGGCACGGCCGTCTCAGCCCGCGTCTTCGTCGACAGGAGTTCGACGGACGTTCTCCTTGATGGTGAGGCATTCCACCTGGAGAGACCGTCGCCCCCGAGCGTGGAAGGCACGGCCGCAGGGACTACCGCCGCCGGCCTGATCTCGCCGATGCCGGGCACGGTGGCGCGCGTGCTCGTCTCCCCCGGCGACGAGGTTGAGGAGGGACAACTGCTGCTGGTCCTCGAAGCGATGAAGATGGAGCAGCCGTTCACCGCCCCGCACGCCGGCCGGGTCGAGTCCCTGCCCTTCGGTGAGGGCTCGATGGTGCCGGGGGGCGCCGTGCTCGTGGAACTGGAAGGGTCCCCCGCGGAAGGTGCCCGCTGAGACCACGGATGACAGCACGGTCCCGCGGCCGAGCTCATCCCGCCCGGAGCTAAAATAACACTTGACACAAACCCGGGATCTCGCTAGATTGTATACAATGAGGGGAGCAGTGTGGACGGTTTGCGGCCATGAAGAAGAGTGAGAGGAAGTCGGGATCGTCGCGGGTCTTCGAGACGTTGCGGCGGTCGATCCTGGAGGGCGAGTATGCTCCCAACGCGCGCTTGATCGAGGAGCAGCTCGCGGAGAGGTTGCGGGTTAGCCGGACCCCGATCCGGCAGGCCCTGACGATGCTCGAGGCGGAGGGGCTCGTCGAGATCGAGCCGAACAAGGGGGCGGCGGTCCGGTCCTTCAGCGTGGAGGACGTGTGGGAGATCTACGACCTTCGCGCCGTCCTGGAGGGCCACGCCGCCCGGCGCGCGGCGACGCGCATAGGCCGGGATGAGCTCGACCGGCTGTGGGGGCTCGCGCGTGAGATGGAAGGCAAGGACCGCGACCAGTTTCTGAGCCATGAGGAGGAGATTCGTTGGCTCGTCGGCGCCAACGGGGAGTTTCACGGCATCATCGCCGCCGCCGGGCGCAACCCGCGCCTGGAGCAGCTCATCCAGCGCACCGTGCAGGTGCCGCTCGTGTTCAAGGCGTTCTACTGGTACACGCCCCACGAGCACGTCATCTCCAACCACTACCACCGCCAGATCGCCGGCGCCCTGGAGGCCGGCGACGCCGAGAGGGCCGAGATAGTCATGCGCGAGCACGTCTACGAGGGACGCGACTTCGTCATAAGGGCGCTTAGGGAGGACGTGGATGCGTAGAGCGGACACCGGGGCGGGGCGTTGAGCGGGGTGCGCGAGGGCGCCCGCCCGCTCGAAGGGCTGCGCGTCGTGGAGATGGGCAGCCTGCTCGCCGGCCCGTTCTGCGGCCAGCTTCTCGGCGACTTCGGGGCCGAGGTCATAAAGGTCGAGCCGCCCGGCAAAGGCGACCCGATGCGCGAGTGGGGCCGCCACCGGAAGGAGGGCCGCACCCTCTGGTGGCCCATCATCGCCCGCAACAAGAAGTCCGTAACCCTGAACTTGCGGGAAGAGAAAGGGCAGGAGCTCGCGCGCCGGCTCATCGCCGAGGCCGACGTGCTCGTCGAGAACTTCCGGCCAGGGACGATGGAGAAGTGGGGCCTCGGCTACGGGGAGCTGGCGGCGTCGAACCCCGGCCTCGTCATGGTCCGGGTCTCCGGGTTCGGGCAGACGGGCCCCTACCGGGATCAGGCGGGGTTCGGGTCTGTGGGCGAGGCGATGGGGGGGATCCGGCACGTCACAGGCTTCCGGGATCAGGCCCCGCCCCGCACCGGCGTCTCTTTAGGCGACTCGCTCGCCGCCACCTTCGGCGCCCTCGGCGCGTTGACGGCCCTCTACCACCGCGAGGCGCACGGCGGGCGGGGGCAGGTGGTGGACGTCGGCATCTACGAGGCGGTGCTCGCCCTCATGGAGAGCACCATCCCCGAACACGTCCTGACCGGCCATACCCGCGGGCGCACCGGCACCGTCCTGCCCTTCGTGGCGCCCTCCAACATCTACCCCACAAAGGACGAGGACTACGTTCTCATAGCCGGCAACGCCGACAACGTCTTCAGGCGACTCGCGAAGGCCGTCGGCCACCCGGAATGGGCCGAGGACGAGAAGTACGCGACCCACCACGCCAGGGGTGAGAACATGGAGGAGCTCGACGCCATGATCTCCGCCTGGACACAGGAGCGCGCCGGCGACGAGGTGCTCGAAGCGATGGCCGGGGCGGGCGTCCCGGCGGGCAAGGTCTTCACCGCGGCGGACATGGTCGAGGACCCGCACTACGCCGCCCGCGAGAACGTCGTCGAGGTCGAGGACCCGGAGATCGGGCCATTCCCCATGCAGAACGTCGTCCCGCGCCTCACAGAGACCCCGGGCGAGGTCCGCTGGACCGGCCCCGCCCTCGGCCAGCACAACGATGAGGTGTACGGCGACCTGCTCGGTATCGGCGAGGAGAAACGGGACGAGTTGCGCGAGGGAGGCATCGTCTGATGTACGTCGAGATCGTGGACGTCGGCCCCCGCGACGGCCTCCAGAACGAGGACGCGTCGCTCTCACCCGAAGTTAGGGCCCAGCTCTGCGACCGTCTCGCCGCCGCCGGCATCCCGCGCGTCGAGGCCGCGAGCTTCGTCAACCCGAAACGTGTCCCCCAGATGGCCGGCGCGGAGGAGGTGATGGACGGCCTGAACCGCCGCGGGGGCACGGCCTACGCCGGACTGGTCCTGAACGAGCGGGGCTACGAACGGGCGGTCGAGGCTGGCGTGGACGAGGTCCGCTATGCATTTCCCGTGACCGAGACCTTCGCGAAGAAGAACCAGAACACCACCGTGGAGGACGCAACGGCGCTCGCCGGCCGGCTCGTCGAGCGGGCCCGCCTCGACGGGGTGCGGGTCTCAATCACGCTCTCCGCCGCCTTCGGCGACCCGTTCGAGGGCAGGGTGGACCCCGACCACGTCCTGAAGATAGCCGCCAAGGTCGCCGAAGCGCGCCCCGACGAGGTCGTCCTCGCCGATACGATCGGGGTGGGCGTCCCGACGCAGGTGCGAGGGCTCGTCGGCGGCGTCGCTGCGATGGGCGTCACCGTCGGCTGCCACTTCCACGACACGCGCAACACCGGCATCGCCAACGCTGTCGCGGCGATCGAGTCCGGGGCGACCGTGCTCGACGCGGCGGTGGGCGGGACCGGCGGCTGCCCCTTCGCGCCGCGGGCGACGGGGAACATCCCCACAGAGGACCTCGTATACCTCCTTGACGGGATGGGCTACGAGACGGGCGTGGACCTGGACACGCTAATCGGCGTGGCGGAGTGGATGTCCGAGAGGCTAGGGAAAGAGCTGCCGGGACAGGTCTACAAGGCGGGCAGGTTCTAGGCTCTAGGTTCGCGGTGCAGAGCTCGTGGCGCGGCACGGACGCGTAGGCCATCACGATGGAGAGGTGACTGGAGAGGTGATGGGGATGATCGATCCGTACGGAAAACCGGGGGAGGCGCGGTTCCGATGCCGGGAAGTTGCGCGGGTGCCCATAGAGAAGACCTCAAAACCTAGAGCCTCGGGCCTCGAGCCCCAATCGAGAGGAGCGGCATGGCTTACAACGTCGCCGTAGACGTCGGGGGAACTTTCACGGACGTCCTGGTCTTCGACGAGGGGTCCGGGGAGTTGACCGAGGGGAAGGTACTCTCGACGCCGGACGATCCCTCGCGGGGGGTGGTCGAGGGGATGGAGCGGGCTTGCGAGAAGGTCGGAATCGGGTTCTCGGACCTGCGCCTCCTGTTCCACGGGACGACCGTGGTGACGAACATGATCCTGACGAACACCGGCTCCCGGGTCGGGCTCCTGACGACGAAGGGGCACGAGCAGATCCTGTACCTCGCCCGCGCCTGGACCCCCGGCCCGCTCTACGGCTGGATGGCGCTGCAAAAGCCCGACCCTCCGGCTGACCCGACCGACACCATCGGTATCTCCGAGCGCATGGCGGCAGACGGCTCCGCCATCTCGGAGCTCGACGAGGACGAGGTGCGAGAGGCGGTGAAGGGCCTCGTGGAGCGGGGCATCGAGTCGCTCGCCATCGGTTTCCTCAACTCCTACGTCAACCCGGCCCACGAGCGGAAGGCCCGCGACGTCGCGCGCGAGGCGTACCCGGACCTGCCGGTCTCAATCTCGGCTGACATCGGGCAGGAGTACGGGGAGTACGAGCGGACGCTGACGACCGTCGTCAACACCGCCGTGCAGCCGAGGACCATCACGTACATGCGCGGTTTCGAATCGTCGATGAGGGAGAAAGAGTTCGGTGGAAGGCTCTCCATCGTGCGGTCGGACGGCGGGGCGATGAGCACCGAGGCCGTCGCGGAGCGGCCCATCCAGATCGCCCTCTCGGGACCCTCCGGCGGCGTTACCGGCTCGGCGTATCTTGCGCGTGAGATCGGGGTCCCCGACGTGCTTACCCTGGATATGGGCGGGACGAGCACGGACGTGGCGTTGTGTCTCGGCGGCGAGACGCCGCTGCAGCGGGAGATCTCGCTCGGGTACTTCCGCTTCAAGGTGCCGTCAGCCGACGTCCACAGCGTCGGCGCGGGCGGCGGCTCTATCGCCTTCCTCTCCACGAGCGGCGCCCTGCAAGTGGGCCCGGCGAGCGCTGGCGCCGACCCGGGCCCCGCGGCCTACGGGCGCGGCGGCGAGGCCCCGACGGTCACGGACGCGAACGTCGTCCTGCACCGCATCCCGCCGGGGGTCGCCCTCGGCGGCACGCTCGCGCTGGATGAAGATGCCGCCTGCAGGGCCGTCGAGACGGTGGCGGAGCCTCTGGGCATGAGCGTCGAGGAGGCGGCGGAGGCGATACTCGAGATCGTCAACGAGAACATGCACGCGGCGCTGCGGGTGGTGAGTGTGGAGCGAGGGCACGACCCGCGGGAGTTCGGGCTGGTCGCGTTCGGCGGGGCCGGGCCGATGCACGCCTGCGCGCTGGGGCGCCTGATCCGGGCGCACCCGGTCGTCGTGCCGCCGACGCCGGGCGTTATGAGCGCGTTTGGCTTTCTCTCCTCAGATATCCAGAATGAGTTCCCCGAGACTTACCTGCGCACCGCCGAAGAGACGCCCGCCTCCGAGTTGAAGACGACCGTGGAGGGCCTCATCTCCCAGGCGAACGAGTGGCTCGACGGCGAGGGGGTCGCGGAGGACCAGAAGCGGTTCGACCTCTACGCGGACTGCCGCTACTACCTGCAGAACATCCAGATCCCCTGCCGCTTCGAGCTCGGCGAGCTCTCCGGCGAGGACAGCTCCTTTCTGCGGAGCCGCTTCGAGGAGGCCCACGACCAGCGCTACAACTTCGAGCTGCCCGACTCGGCGCTGGAGATAGCCACGGTGCGGGTCATCGGACGCGGAACCATCAAGGGTGTAACGTTGTCCGAGAGCGAGAACGGGGCCGGCAGCGACGTGTCGGGCGCGGTGATGCGGACGGAGCAGGCATATTTCGGGGGATGGGTGGACACCCCGATACTGGACCGGAACGCCTTGAGGCCGGGCAACGAGGTCACGGGGCCCGCGGTGGTCGTTCAGGACGACACGACGACCGTGATCGAGCCGGGTTACAGGGGCGAAGTGGACCGTTTCGGGAACATCCTGATCGAGGAGGCTTAAGAGAGATGGTGCTGCAAGAGGGAGCGCTCCCGGACTTCGTCCGCGAGCACGACATAGACCACGTCACGCTAGACATCATCGAGAACGCGCTCAAGAACATCCGCCACGAGATGGACCGCGTCCTCGTCACAACCGCCGTCAGCCCCGTCATCAGGGAGCAGGCGGACGAGTTCCCCCTGATCGCGGACAAGAAGGGGCGCATGATCGTCGGCCAGTTCGGCAGCCCCGTCGATACTGTTCTGGACAACTCCCCGTATAAATTGGAAGACCTCAAAGAGGGCGACGTTATCGCGCTGAACGACCCCTACATGATGGAGGGGAGCACCTCGCACCTGCCTGACATCCTGCTGGTGCGCCCGATCTTCCACTCCGATGAGCACATCGGCTACGCCCTCCAGTGGGGCAACCTGATGGACGTTGGCGGCTCGACGGCAGGCTCCATCCCGATCGACGCGCGTTCGATCTTCGAGGAGGGCGTCCGGATGCCCCCCGTCAAGCTCTACGACGGCGGAAAGCTCAACGAAGAGGTCCTCCGCTTCTTCTGCCACAACTCCCGCACCCCCCGCGAGACCCGCGCCGACGTCATGGCTATCGCCGCGGGTACAGCCACGGGGGCCCAGCGGGTCAAGGACATCTGCGACCGCTTCGGGAAAGACACCTACCTCGAAGCCTGCGACGCGCTGCTCGCCCGGACGCGGACGAGCATCATCGGCCTGATCCGGCAGCTCATCCCGGAAGGGCAGCGCTTCGAGTTCGAGGACTTTACCGACGATGACGGGCTCGGCAACGGCCCCATAAGGCTCAAGCTCGCGATGTGGCGCGAGGGCGACGGCCTGCACCTCGACTGGGAGGGAACGGACGCCCAGGTCCCAGGTCCCGTGAACTTTCTCCTCAACAAGGAGATGTTCCAGATGTTCGCGGGCGTCTTCCTGATCTCCGCCGTCGACCCGACCATCCTCTTCAACGACGGCTACGCCGACGTGATCCACGTGAACATCCCGGAGGGCTCGGTCCTCCGCCCGAAGGCGCCCGCGCCCCTCTCCAACCGCCTCGTAGTGATGGCCCGCCTCTTCGACGTGCTCGGCGCGGTCTACGCGAAGGCCATCGGCTTCAACGTCTCGGGCTCCTACGGCACGAGCCCGAACTTCGTCTACTCGGGCGTCAAGGGGGACGGCGAGCCGTTCCAGACCATGGAGATCCTGTACGGCGGCATCCCGGCCATCCCCGGCAAGGACGGGCTGGACGGGCATTCGTGGTGGCCTGAGTTCATGGCGGTCCCCGCAGAGTACATGGAGACGTACTACCCGATGCTCGTTGACGAGTACTCCGTTCGTCCCGATTCGTGCGGGGCGGGACAGTTCCGCGGCGGCTGTGGCATAAAGAAGGTCTACCGGTTCCTCTCTGACGGCGCGATCACCTACCAGGACGACCGCGCCGCGACCTTCCCCTACGGCGTCGCCGGCGGCCGACCCGGCGCTTCCTCCAAAAAGACCCTCGTCCGCGCGGACGGCGCGACGGTCGAGATGCCCTCCAAGGTGCGCGACGTGCCCGTCTACGAGGGCGACCGCCTCGTCTTCGAGACCGCTGGCGCCGGCGGCGTCGGAGATCCCCTCGAACGCGACCCCGAGGCCGTCGCCAAGGACGTTCGCTGGCGTCTCATAAGCCCCGGGTCGGCCGAAGGGGAGTACGGCGTCGTGATCTCCGAGGGCGGTGCGGTGGACGCCGCTGCGACCGGGAAGAAGCGGGAGGAGATCAGAGGCTCCCGTGGCGACCTGCCCGGCTTCGACCACGGCGACCTGCCGCCCCTGGAGGACCAACGCCGCGCCATAGCCGAGACCCGCCGCAAGTTCAACGAGTGGCTCTCCGGCGAGCTCGGCGCGGCCAGGAACGGCAAGCGGTGACGCAAGCCCACATCGAGGGCTTCGGGGGACGGGGCGGCTCCGGCCTCCGTCCCGCCCTCGTCGTCGTGGACATGACCCTCGGCTTCACCGACCCCGAATCCCCTCTGGCCTGCGACCTCGAAGGCCCGGTCGAGAACATCGCGAGGCTCCTCGAAGCCGCCCGCGAGGCCGGCATCCCGGTCGTCTTCACCACCGTCGCCTACAAGGAGAGCGACAGACTCACCGCCGCCACCTTTATTGAGAAGGTCCCGGCGCTACTCACGCTCGAAGCCGGGACCCGATGGGCCGAGATAGACCCCCGCATCGCCCCGCGCGAGACAGAGCCCGTCCTCAACAAACTCTTCGCCTCGGGCTTCTTCGGCACGCCCTTGGGCGCCCTCCTCACCGCCGCCGGCGTAGACACCCTGATCGTCACCGGCGCCTCGACCTCGGGATGCGTGCGGGCGACCGCCGTGGATGCCCTCCAGTACGGCTTCAGGCCCATCGTGCCGCGCGGGGCCGTCGGAGACCGCAACCCCGACGCCCACGAGGCGAACCTCTACGACATCGACCTCAAGTACGGGGACGTCGTGGGGGTGGAAGACGCGCTCGGCTATCTCAAAGGTGTCGCGATAGAGTAGTAAGTCTGCTACACGAATAGGTCATCATCTTGCGAAGATCGCAAATAGAGAGAGCCGTATTCACCCCTCGCGTCGAGTGAACTGCTCTGGTAAGTCCTACTTTTTCTCTTTCGGGTAGAGCCAGAACGAGAAGAGGCGGGTCATGCGGGGCATGATGAGGTAGGTCATGGTGGTCACCATGATCAGGGTGAAGACGAGGGTGCGCAGCACGGTGGGGGCGCCGCCGAGCAGGGGCTGTAGGAGCATGAAGAGGACGGTCGCCAGCGGGAAGACGGCCATCCACGTGACGACCACCATCTTGTAGCGCGGCGGGGCCGGCTCGCCGGCCCTGGACGGCAGGGTGAACCAGGTCTCAAGCCCTGTGAGCCTGTGAATGGTCTGCTCCCGGACGAGGGGCTCGGCCCTGTTCAGCCACCGGCGACGCTCGTCCGACCCCTCCCACCGCTCCAGGTTGCTGGCGTGGTCGAAGCGGTAGATGATGCGGTACTCGTCGTCCTCCGCGTCTTTCGGGCGGAGAACGTCGGAGCCCAGGTAGCCGGGAAAACCCTTCACGGCGCCCAGGATTCCCGAGACCCACTCCTCGAACTCCCCCTCCCGGCCCGCCTCGACCCGGCGCGACGCCACCCCGGTGGCGGGCGGGTCTTCCCGCCTCTGGTCCTCTGAGCTCTCGACGAACTCGTGCATCTCATCCAAGCGTGCCGCTCCATGGGGTCGTGGTACCCCAGCCATTAAACCCCGCGAGACCCCGAAGAGCCACCCAGGACGAGCACGGGGTCTCATCACTGCCAACACTACCGGGAAGAGAGCGACAACCTGCCCGGGGAAGGGGGATGTCCGCGGCGGCTGCGCACCCGGGTTTCGTCGGGCCGGGCGCGGAACATCGCGCGAGCTTTTCGTTTGCGCGGTGTTGGGAGATAATACTCCCACACGACGGAACTTTGCCTGACATACATCTATGTGAGGTAAACATATATAATCCGCCTATGATTTTTAGAAAGGGGCGCCTTTGAGCGAAGAGTCGCAGAATACGGGAAACGGGCGGGTGGGCACCGAAACGGGTGTGGATAGCCTGTCTATCACGGACAACCGGACGGGGCGCAGCTACGACGTCGAGATCAAGGACGGCACCGTCAGGGCGCTGGACCTGCGCCAGATCAAGGTCGATGACGAGGACTTCGGCCTGATGACCTACGACCCCGGCTTCACCAACACGGCGAGCTCCCGCAGTGCCGTGACCTACATCGACGGGGAGAAGGGGATACTCGAGCACCGGGGCATCCCCATCGAGCAGCTCACCGAGCACTCGAACTTCTTGGAGGTGGCTTACCTGGTCTTGTACGGGCACCTGCCCAACCAGAGAGAGTACGACGAGTGGGTCTTCGACGTCACCCACCACACCTACGTTCACGAGATGATCAAGCGCTTCATGGACGGCTTCCGCCACGACGCCAACCCCATGGGGATGCTGCTCGCGAGCGTCGGCGCGCTCTCGACGTTCTACCCGGAGGCCAGGGATACCTCGGACGATTACCAGCGCCACGTCTCGGCGGTGCGCCTGATCGCCAAGATGCCGACCCTCGCCGCCTTCGCCTACCGCCACAGCCTCGGCCTCCCCTACGTCTACCCGGACAACGACCTGACGTACACGGGCAACTTCCTCTCGATGCTCTTCAAGATGGCCGAGCCGCGCTACGAGCCGGACCCCAGGATCGAGAAGGCCCTCGACGTGCTCTTCATCCTCCACGCCGACCACGAGCAGAACTGCTCGGCGGCGGCCGTGAGGGTGGTCGGGAGCGCCATCAACGACCCGTTCACCTCCGTCGCCGCCGGCGTTGCCGGCCTCTACGGGCCCTCACACGGCGGCGCCAACGTCGCCGTCCTCAAGATGCTCCAGCGCATCGGGTCCACGGACAACATCCCCGACTTCTTGCAGGGTGTGAAGGACGGCAACGAGCGGCTCATGGGCTTCGGCCACAGGGTCTACAAGAACTACGACCCGCGCGCCCGCATCATCCGCAGCCACGTGGACGAGGTGCTCGAGGCGACCGGCAAGAGCAGCCCGCTGCTCGACATCGCCATCGAGCTCGAGAAGCGGGCGCTGGACGATTCGTACTTCACCGACCGCAAGCTCTACCCGAACGTGGACTACTGGTCAGGCATCATCTACGAGGCCATGGGCATCCCGACCGACGCCTTCACCGTCATGTTCGCCATCGGCCGGACCCCGGGCTGGACGGCGCAGTGGCTCGAGCTCATGGACGACCCCGAGTTCAAGATCGCCCGCCCGCGCCAGATCTACACGGGCCCCCGCGAGACGGACTACGTGCCGATGAGCGAACGCTAGCGCGTTCGAGCTTTCAACGATCAGCGGCCAGTCGTCGGCTCACCCGGCGGCTGGCCGCTTCGTCTCTGTGCTACACCCCGCATCCGCCACGGTCGACTTTCTGGAACCTGAAACCTACACCACCGCGTCGTAGAGGCGGCGCTGGCGGGCCAGGGCTTCGCGGTAGATCCCGTGTCGTTCGGGGTCGGGCTCGTAGGTCTCGCCGAGGGGCACCTCGCGCTCCTCTATGGCGGGTCCGCCGAGGGCTTCGAGGGCGAGGAGGGTCGCGCCGCGGGCCGAGGCTTCTTCGACGCCGGAGAGGGTAACGGGGCGACCGAGGGCATCTGCCATGATGCGGGTCCAGGTCGGAGAGTTTAGGAGGCCCCCTCCGGTGGCGATCACCTGCTTCTCGCCCGGGGAGGCCTTCTCCAGCATCTCGGCTATGAGGGCGAAGCGGTAGGCGACGGCCTCCATGGCGGCGCGCAGGATCTCAACGGGCGTGTTGCTCATGGCGAGGCCCGAGATGGTCCCGTTGGCCCGGTCGGCCCACGCGGGCCCGCGCTCGCCGTTTAGTATGGGCAGGAACGTCAGGCCGTGGGAATCGGGCTCCATCTGCGCGAGGAGCTTCTCGGTCTCCTCCGGGTGAGGCAGGCGCAGGGTCTCTCTGAGCCAGCCGACGAGGTTGCCGCCGTCCGAGAGCGCGCCACCCATGACGAAGCGTTCCCGGTCCGCCCTGTAGCACCACGGTCCTTCCGGCACCTCGACCGCATCGGCCTTCCACAGCACCCGCATCGCCCCGCTAGTGCCGACCATCAGCGCGAGCCGGTCGCCCCCTGTGCAGCCGCTCCCGACGTTGGAGCACGCGCCGTCCCCGACCGCCTGAAACCAGGGCACCTCCCTGAGCGCGGGCCAGCGCCGCGCCCACTCGTCAAGAAGCCCCGTGCGCGGCTCGTCGGAGAGGTCGGGCAGCTGCGCCTCGTCCACGGGAAGAACTCCGAGCGTCGGCGCGTCCCAGCGGTTGCGGTTCTGGTCGTAGAGGCCTGTGGCCGAGGCCATCGAGGTGCCGACGGTGGGCGGCCCGCCGAAGAGGCGGGCGTAGAAGTAGTCGGCGGGGGAGAGCCAACGCTCCGCGCGGCCGAAGCCCTCCGGGTCGGCATCTTTCAGCCAGAGTAGCTTGGCCGGCCAGTAGCTCGAGTGGAGGGGGGCGCCGGTCCTGCGGTGGACGTCCTCCTCGTCGAGGCTCTCCCGGAGCCTTCCAGCTGCCCCCGCCGCCCTGCGGTCTGCCCAGGTGAGGATCCGGGTGGTCGGACGGCCCTCGTGGTCCACGCCGAGGACCGAGTGCCAGAACGTGCCGGCGGCCACGCACAGGATTCGCGCACCGGCGTTGCGGGAGAGGGCGCCGTCGATGGCGCGGGCGACCAGGTCGAGCAGCCCGTCGGCGTCCGTGGTGGCACCCCCGTTCGCGGTCTGCTCGAACTCGTGTTCCAATTGGACCTCGGAGCCGCCGACCGCGGCGCCCGAGGCGTCGTGCAGGGCTGCCCGCACCGAGGACGAGCCGACGTCCACGGAGAGGACCCTATCGGTCTGAGATATCGACGACACGTCCACCCCCAGGAGGATACCCCATGCCAGTTTAGCAAGCCCTTCGGGGAGGCGGGGCCGTATGTTTAGTCGCGGATGAGGCGCGGGTATCCAGAGGATGCAAGGGAAAAGCATCACCGAGGAGGAGAAAAGTGGCGAGCGAAGAGCGTTTGCGGGAGCTCGAAGAGAA
>CADCUW010000458.1 GCA_902805985.1 uncultured Rubrobacteraceae bacterium | reverse complement strand
CGAGGCGGGACCCACGGCGAGGCCAACGACCACGTCCGGGACGTCCTGATCTGCGGCCCCGGCCGTGACAAAGTGCTCTTCGTCCGCGGCCAGGACGTGCTGAAGGGCTGCGAGATAAAGCGCCCGTCGAACTAGCGAGAGAGCCGTCGGTCTATGCATTGCCCCTATGCGAGGCCGGCCGCAAGAGAGAGGACTCGCCCGGGGAGGATGGGGAGAACAGGCGAGTCCAAATGGAATTATACACCCCGAAATATGCGTAAGAGTACAACCGGTTACAATTTCTCCGGGCGGAGACCCTTCGTGGTGTCGGAGGGGGGACTCGAACCCCCACGCCCTTATCGGGCACTAGGCCCTCAACCTAGCGCGTCTACCAATTCCGCCACTCCGACAAAGCAGCCGGCAGAGTATACGAGACGGCCACCAGGGGGTCAACGTGGGCGTGGCCCGGGGCGAACTGTATGCTAACTTGTGCTGATGGCAAGGAGATGGAAGATTCTGCTGGCGGTGCTCGTCTTCGTGGCCGTCGCGGCTCTCAGGCGCGGCGGGCCGCGGCCGGTCAGGGCCGGCTGGCCGGCCAACGTCGGCCACCGGGGGGCGTCCGTGCGGTTTCCCGAGAACACGCTGGCCGCGTTCCGGGCGGCGTTGGAGGCCGGGGCCGGCGGGCTCGAGCTCGACGTCCGCCTCACGCGCGACGGCCACCCCGTGGTCATGCACGACGCGACCGTGGACCGGACGACGGACGGGTTCGGGGCCGTGGTGGGGATGACGCTCGAGGCCGTGAGACGGCTGAGAGCCGGTGGTCCCGGCGAGGGGGTGCCGACGCTGCGGGAGGTCTTAGAGGAGTTCCCGGGGACTTCCGTCAACATCGACATCAAGGACTGGGACCTGCCGGGTGCTGAGAAGGTCGTGCTGAGCGTGTTGCAGGGGGCGGGTGTGGCGGACCGCGTGCTCGTCGCCTCGGCCGAGCACCGCGTGCTCCGGAGGTTCCGCCGGGCCTCGGGCGGAAAGTTCGATACGGGGGCCTCGCGGCGGGAGATCGCCGTGTTCTACGCCCTGAGCCGGTTGCGCCTGGAGCGTCTCATCCGGCCGGCCTACGCGGCGCTGCAGGTGCCCGTGGACTACGGTCCTCTGCGCATCCTAACGCCCCGGTTTGTCCGGGCGGCGCGCTCCCTGGGGGTTCGGGTCGACGTGTGGACCATCAACGAGGCCGACCAGATGCGGGAGGTGCTCGACCTCGGGGCGGACACCATCATGACCGACCGTCCCGAGGAACTGGCCAGGGTTCTGGGGGACCGGGCGGAGGGGTAGGCGGGGCCCGAGATCGGCCAGGCCGCTTGAACGGTGCGGGGGGATTTGCTAGTTTCTACTTGCTGTCCGAGGAGGCCCGGCAGCGCCTTACCGGTCGGCACCCAGATCGGCCCCGGGGATCACTCCGGAGGAGCGCCAACATGCAGCACGCGTCCAGTAGTTCCGTTATCAAGGACCCCGCTCTCGCCCCCGACGGGCACAAGAAGATCGACTGGGTAGCCCAGCACGCGCCGGTCTTGAACAGGATCGCGGGCGAGCAACTCGCGGACGGCTCGTTGCGCGGCAAGAAGATCGCGATGACCATCCACCTCGAAGCCAAGACCGCCTACCTCGCCACGCTGCTCTCGGACGCCGGGGCCGACGTGACGGTCTCGGGGAGCAACCCGCTCTCGACCCAGGACGACGTCTGCGCCGCTCTGGCCGAGCGGGGGGTTCGCGTCTACGCCACCCACGACCCTTCGGACGAGGACTTCGAGCGCTACCTCCACCAGACCATAGAGACCGGCCCCGACCTGATCGTGGACGACGGCGCCGAACTGGTCGGGCGCCTGATCGAACACCACCCAAACCTCGTGGGCAACGTCATCGGGGCCTCCGAGGAGACGACGACCGGTATCATGAAGCTGACGGCGATGACCGGTGAGGGCGTCCTGCCGTTCCCGGTGCTCGCCGCCAACGACGCGAAGATGAAACACCTCTTCGACAACCGCTACGGCACCGGCATCTCCTCCATCGCGGCCATACTCTCGAACACGAACCTCTTCCTCTCCGGCAAGGCGGTCGTGGTGATGGGCTTCGGCTGGGTCAGCCGCGGCCTCGCCAAGTACGCTGACGGCATGGGGGCGCGCGTGATCGTCTGCGAGCCCGACCCGGTGAAGCTGCTCGAAGCCTACTCCGAGGGCTACCAGGTGATGAACTCGATGCAGGCCGCCGAAGAGGGCGACGTGTTCATCACCGGCACGGGCAACATAAAGGTCCTGGGCAGGGAGCACTTCGAGCGCATGAAGGACGGCGCCCTGCTCGCCAACGCCGGCCACTACGACCACGAGTTCGATCTGGCGGGTCTGCAGGAGATGGCCGTAAAGTCCAGGGACGCCCGGCGCAACGTTGTCGAGTACGAATTGGCTGACGGTCGCAGGCTGCACGTACTGGCGCGGGGAAGGCTCGTCAACATCGCGGCGGCCGACGGGCATCCGGTCGAGATCATGGACCTCACCTTCGCCGTACAGGCGCTCGCCGCCCACCACCTCGCCAGCCACGCATCAGACTTCGGCCCCGGCATCCAGCCCATCCCCGCCGGCATCGACGACCTCGTCGCCCGCCACAAGCTCGCCTCCTTGGGCGTCGAGCCCGAGCGGCTTACCGAGGAGCAGATCCGGTACCAGCAGAGCTGGCGTTGATAGAGGTTTCAGGCATCAGGTTGTTTGTACAGGGTGCGGGATCGTCTGTAGTGGGTTGAATGAGTCGGGCTGCCTACGATGAGATCGCCGGCTGGTATGACGCGGCGGTCCGGGAGGGACCACTGGCCCCCTTCCACGATTGGATAGTGCCGATCGTGGTGGACCTGGCCGGCGAAGTGAGGGATCGTAGCGTATGCGACCTCGCCTGTGGGCAGGGCGTCGTCACCCGAAGGCTGGCGGACCGCGGCGCCCGCGTTCTCGGCGTAGACGTCTCGGGCGAGCTGCTCGATGTCGCCCGGAGATACGAACGGGATGAGCCCTACGGGGTCGAATACGTGCGCGGGGATGCGCGGGCGCTGGATGGCCTGGCGGACGGCGCGTTCGACGGCGTGGTCTGCAACATGTCCCTGATGGATATTCCGGATCTCGACGCGACGCTGGGCGCGGTCTCGCGCGTCCTCAGGCCGGGTGGGTGGTTCGTGTTCTCTGTCATACACCCGATCTGCCAGACGCCAAACATCCCGTGGTGGGCGCGGGAAGGCGACGCCATGGTCGGGGTAGAAGTCAGGGACTACTTCTCGGAAGGGCACTGGCGTCGGGGCAACCCGGAGGGTATCCGCGGGAGGCTGGGCGCCCACCACCGCACCCTGAGCACCTACGTCAACGGGCTCGCGCGGGCCGCCGGCCTGAAGATCGAACGCCTGCTTGAACCGCGGGCGACCGGCCTCTACGCGGAGACCGCCCCCGTCCACAGAGACGTCCCTGTGGCGTTGGTGGTGCGGTGCGAGAAAGGTGACATACAATCAGTCCCGGCATGGCCTGTGGCTTGAGCGGGGGGGCGGGCGTGGGTGGCGTAGGCCGCGAAGAGATCGAGCGGGCGGCCGAGCGGATCGGGGGGCGGGTCCGGGAGACGCCGGTGGTCCGGGTGGACGGAGGGGCGTTCGGGGTCGAAGGGGCCCTGACGCTGAAGCTAGAGCACCTCCAGCATTCGGGATCGTTCAAGGTCAGGGGTGCCTTCAACCGGTTGCTCTCGGTTCCGGGCGCGCCGTCTGGGGTCGTGGCGGCTTCGGGTGGCAACCACGGGGCGGCCGTCGCCTACGCCGCGC
>CADCUW010000457.1 GCA_902805985.1 uncultured Rubrobacteraceae bacterium | reverse complement strand
AGGTCGTTCCGGGCCTGCGTTTCGGTGGCGCGCAATGGCGATCGGGTGCGTGTTCGGCCCCTCTGAGCCGCTTTTTGGGTCGCGCTTCGGGGCCCAGTTCGATTTATCAGACAGTCTCTTGAGAGGGTTCTCCGAAGTTGCCGGTGGTCTGGCCCCGGGCTTCCGGTAAGATCGCCTTGCCAGCCGAAGGAAGGGGAGCCCCTCGTGATCATCGTCGCCGGACACCTCGTCGTCGCACCCGAGCAGCGCGACGCGTACTTGGAGGGGTGCGTGAGCGTCGTGGGGCAAGCCCGGGAGGCTCCGGGCTGCCTCGACTTCTCCCTCTCCGCCGACCTCGTAGATGAGGGGAGGATAAACGTCTACGAGCGGTGGGAGACGAGGGAAGCGGTGGAGGCGTTCAGGGGCGGGGGACCGAGCGGGGAACAGGGCGGCCGCATACTCGCCGGGGAGGTCGCCGAGTACGACGTCGCGGGCGAGCGCGACCTGTTCTGAACCCGTCCGCCCCCTATTCGCTCGACCGCGGGTGAGGAATGTTCCGCGACCTTCGGGCGTAGGGGCTTCTCGGAAACCCCCCGCGGTAGGCGGACTTCCGAGAACCGTCCTCTCGGCGACGCGGCCACACTGTGGCGGAAACCCCGACAGATGCCAGACGACCAGGGAGCGGGCATGAGCCTAGAGGTGATAGGGGCGAGCTTCGGGCGGACCGGGACGATGTCCATGAAGGCAGCCCTCGAGGAGCTGGGCTTCGGGCCCTGCTACCACATGAGAGAGCTGTTCAGGAACCCCGAGCACCAAGAGCAATGGCGGGCCGCCATGCGGGGGGAGCCGGTCGACTGGGAGCGGGTCCTCGGCGACTACCGGGCCACCGTGGACTGGCCGGGGTGCTCGTTCTACGGAGAGCTGCTGGAGAGGAACCCCGACGCAAAGGTCATCCTCACGGTCCGCGACCCCCAGGGGTGGTACGAGAGCGTCCGCGACACGATCTACACAACCTCGCGGGCTTACCACTCGGTGGCCTTTCGCCTGGCCGGCCTGGTCTCGTCGAAGGCCAGGCGGCTCGTCCGCGCTAGTCGGTTCGTCTCCGAGCTGGTGTGGGAGGGAACCTTCGACGGGAGGTTTGGGGACCGGGGGGACGCCATCGAAGTCTTCGCGCGGCACAACGAGGAGGTCGAGCGGCGAGTCCCGCCGGAGAGGCTCCTGGTCTACGAGGTCAAGCAAGGGTGGGGCCCATTGTGCGACTTCCTCGGCGTCGAGATTCCGGACAAGCCGTTCCCGCACCTCAACGACGGCGAAGCCTACCGGGGATGGGTCAGGCGCGTGCGCCTCTTTACCACAGCCGCGCTCGCCGTCGGCGGCTCACTGACGGGGCTCGCGGTGCTGCACCTCGGCCGGCGCCTACGGCGCTAACCCGCCAGGCTAACCCGTTAGGAGCAACGGGAGCATCACCGGGCCCAGCGATGCTCCCTATCCCCTTCGGAGCCGCCCCAAGCGTCCCCGAAGCCGATGCGCCGTCCCTTATTCACCGTACGTCCTAGAAGGCTCATTCTACGAACTTCGCTCTGAGGGGGTTCTCGGAAGTCCGCTCCGCCCCGGTCCCATAGCCCGTGCTGGCCGCTCGACAGTGTCCAGGGCAACGCCCGGCTCGCTGAGGCGCCGCTCGCCGAAGAGGTCGCCGCGGCGCTCGACGCGACCGACAAGGACATCGAGATCGGCGGCGCCGGCCTGGCCGCGCAGGCGATCGAGCTCGGCCTCGTCGACGAGCTGCACATGTTCCGCTACCCGGTCGTCGTCGGTGGCGGCACGCCGTACCTACCGCCGGTCACAGAAGACATTCGACTGGACCTGATCGAGACCAGGACGTTCAACCCAGGCGTGATCTACGAGCGCTACCGGCGAGTCGGAGGAGTTCTCTGAGCTGTTCGACGAACGCGGGCGCGATCCCGGTCTCGTGGTGTGCTGGCGTGGTCGTGACGGAGTAGTTGTAGAACTAGCCTCGTGCGCTATTCACCGGGGTGGGTGGAAGGGCGATTCTAAGAAGCTCGTAGAACTAGCCCATATGAGGTATGCACCTTCGCTGCTGGTGCGTTAGGCTTCGGAGGTCGGAAACACTACGAGTGGGGGTCCCCGTGGCGCGAACGTGGTCCGTTGTGTCGATAGCTGTGCTCGCAGGCTTACTTATGTTGGCCCTCGCCTTGACGAGCGGCATGGGGGGCATCTCCCCCCGCCCGGCCGAGGCCGCAGGGGTGAACGTGTCCGTGGCCTGCAAGTCCAATCCCGAGAAGACGCGCGTGGAGAACAATACCAACGGCCGCATCACGGTGAAGAAGGTCGGCTCGATCCACCAGCCCCGCTCCAACGAGCCCTTCCGAGTCAACGTCAGGCTCGGGCGCGGCCAGTCGGTGACCTTCGAGAGCGGCTACGACGCCAACAGCCGCACGCTCACCCGCCAGTACATCTACGACAACGAGGCGGGTCGCAAGGAAGGCGCGAGGGTTCGCACTTCAGTGGGCGGGTTCGTGGACCGGTGCTAAGGGGCTTGGGAAGGACCGGGGATAACGCTGTCGTCCGGATGCCCGCAAGTGCGTAAGTGCCGCATGTCGAGTGGAGGCGGCCCCTTAGCGCTCACATTGGGACATATCGCAACGCACCGGCCGCTTTAGCCTTACCGCCACGGCGAGCGAGAAGCCGGAGGTTGCGCTGGCGCTCGTGTAGCGCCTACGCGCTCGTCTCTGGTTTGCCGTGCGAATCCAGTCGTCTGTAGAAACCCTGCCACGATGTTTGCGACCCAGTGATCGGTAGTGAGTATCTGCAGATCGCGTGTAGCGCTCGGGTGATGTGACAGATCGTCGGCGCTACGTCGCTACTCAGTGGCCCAGCAGGTAAAAAAGATGCGCTGTGGAACCCCTGCTCTGAGAGGCTAGCCCTCCGCGTGGATGGCCACCCCGGACATCAATAGCCCCATAAGCGTGAAAAGCGCAACGAGTGTTCCTATGCCCATGAAGGCCGCGGCGATCTGCGCGGAGATGGAGGCGATCAACACGTAAAACAGCAGCGGTCGTCTGCTTCTCCGGCCGCCCACGACCGCCGTTCGCCTGCGGGATACCCGTTCGGGCCGTGGCCGTTCGGAGGACGCCCGTCCGGGGCGCCGTCTCCTGGAGGATGCCCGGTACGCCGATGCTCCCTTACCCGATGACCGGACTCTCCGATGCCGCTGTGCCTGGTTTCGACCCATATCGGTCTCCAGCCTAGAGCGTCACGCTCGCGGAGTATAGGGCGAATCCTGCGAACACCAATATGTTGAGGAGGTACCCTTGTCTCCTTACTATCAAGGCGCCCCATGTTGGGTCGGAGCTTCGATGCGCATCTTTCGCTAATATCAGATGCTGTGCTTGGACGAGCACCCAATACGGGTTACGATGGCACCTCCCCCGACTTACTGGTTACGGGCTTCCGAGCACCTTTCTGACGCACGGCGGGGAAGTTGGACGAACTACGGCCCGAGGTATTCGTCGGCGAGTAGCTCGTCGACGCCCGCGAACGTTCGGCCCGACCTCTCGTAGCGGTCGATGATCACAGGCAGCGCCTCGGCCGTCTGCCTCTGATTGTCGTGCAGGAGAACCACCTCGTCACCCTCGCCTTTTGCTCCGGCCTCGTCCGCCTCCGCGACGCCTCGAACGACACCCTCGGGATTGTCGTCGAGCAGGTAGTCGCCCGGGTCCACGGTCCACATCACCGGGAAGAGCTTCTGTTCCCAGGCGACCCTCCTAAACGCGGGGAGCGCGTCGGAGCCTTCGAGGTAGGGGTTGCCGTAGGGCGGGCG
>CADCUW010000456.1 GCA_902805985.1 uncultured Rubrobacteraceae bacterium | reverse complement strand
CCCAAAAACGAGCGCGGCGGCGCTCGCGCCGCTCAGCGCGATGAACCTGCGGCGGCCTATTTCTCCCAGCCGCGCCACCTCGCCGGTGCGCGTTTTCTCCCAGTTTCCGTTTATGCCCAAGACGCCCCCTGCTAGCGGTTTGCTGCCCGAGCAACCACCCTAGCAGCAAGGTTCGTACATTTTGTTACAGGTCCGTGAACTCCTCGTAAACAGCAGATTAAACACCCGGGTTAGCGATCCGAAGTTCGCAGAACAAACCTTCCGAGACTGTCTGGGGTGGAGCGCGGAGCTCGTCGAGCGTCCGCGCAAGCCCGCCCCCGAAAAGGTCCTGAAGTTGTGGGCCGCACAGTGGGCCAAAGAGGGCGTGAAGGTCAACTGGAAGGCACTGTTGCCGCCGCGAGGATTCGTGGTCTTGCCGAGGAGGTGGGTGGTGGAGCGGACGTTTTCTTGGATCGACCAGAACCACAGGATGAGGCTTCGGAGGTCGGCCCCAGAAGATGTGCCATCCGGCGGTGGTGCCAACCGATCCGAAAGAACATAGTTCCGACAGAGACATTGGACATCTCTTGGAGGGAGTCAGTGCTAGGGGAATCAGGGGGACGCGCTGGGTGAGGACTCGTTCGCCGCTCGTGCGGACACTGGTATACGCGGCTCTCATGATCCTGGCATTCGCACTCTCCGTGGGCGTGGGCGCGATGGGCGCTCTGTTGCTGCAAGGCAACCTCACAGGCTTGCTAGGGAGGCAAGAGCCGCGCTCCGCAGACGAGCAGGCCGTCAGTCAGGCGCAACAGAAGGAAGCCGCCTCCAAGCAGGACCAAGCAGCTGCAGATCGGAGTGCAGACGCCGCCCTACTAGGCGAGGCCGAGTACGTCGATGCCGTCGAGGACATTCAGACCGATGCCGCCGAGACGTTCCGGGACAGCCACGAGAGGCTCCTGCGGTACGATTCCCTCTCCGCCGCCGACGTGGAAGGTATGAAAGCCAACGAGGCCACCCTTCAAGGTGTGGCCGTCCGGGCGGCCGACCTCGATCCTCCCCAGAGGTACGAGGAACAACACAGGGTGTTTGGCGCTGCCATCGAGCAGTTGCACGAGGCAGCCCGCATGGCCCACGCCATGGCCGTCGATCCCGTCGCCGCCACCGAAACCTCGTTCGACGAGTACGACGGCCGCGCAGGCGAGGCGTCCGCCCTCCTGCGACGATCCAACCAACTGTTGGGTGAGGATCACGAGACGATCGAGGACGTGCGGGAGGTGAGCCCGGAGTTCTAGCGCCGCGGGAGCGCACGCGGCTTGGAAGGTGCGCGACTACAGAAAGGAGAACGCCTTGAACGGAGTAACCCGACTCGCTACCGGCGCGGTTCTGGGAGGGGCCGCGTTGCTGGCGTTGCTGGCCCTGACCCTGGGCTTTGGGGGAGGTGCTATAGCTCAGGAACCGGAAAGCATGGTCCTCCAGCTCTCGCCCAGCCGCGACTCGGGGGTGGGAGGCACGGCCACCCTCACGGAAGCGGGGGACGGCGTTAGGGTCGAGTTGAACATGAGGGGGCTGCCGGACGCCGGCGTCGAGCACATAAACCACTTCCACACGGGCGGCACCTGCACGGCCGACCGGGCCGGCAACGTTGCCCCGGCGACGATACCCTTGGAGGCCATCGTAGCTAACGAAGACGGGACGGGCTCCGGCACCACGACCCTCGAGGACGCCACGCTGAACTCGCTCTTCGATCCGGGCAAGGATCGCTATATAGCGCTGCACTCGGAGGTCGAAGAAGGCGAAGGCGTGCCCTCCGTCATCTCCTGCGCCGACGTCGTCGAGGCCGCCGGGGGCGGGGCGGTTTCCACCACCCTTCCTGAAAGCGGCGGACCGCTACCCGCGATGCTGCTCGCCGCCGCGACCGTTCTGGCCCTGGGCGCGGCCGGCGGGGTGGTCAGACTGGTGCGGCGCGGCTCCTGAGATAGGGCAGGATCTCACTCCAAGGGGTTGAAACCACGACACAAAAGGCCGCTCGGTAGGGGACCGGGGCCGTGCGGGCTTCCTAGAACCCTCTACGCCCGAAGTTTGGGGAACAACCTTTCCACGCACTCGGGTGGATAGGTGCATAAAGAAGGGCCGGGGTCCTGTGAGCGGCCCCGGCCCGACCTTGCGCCCTCCCACCAAAACGGGAGCGTCATCGCTCCCCTACCCTACGACCTCCCAAGAACCCCCGCATCCGCCAAATGGACTATCTTTGGGACCTCCAGAGACCTAGGCCCGTTGTCCATCGGTAGGAACGACGCCCGACGGGGTACCTATATGCTTCTGTCGGCCGCTAGCGAAGGGGACCCACGCGATGGACACGCGCCAGGAGGAGTTCGCGCTGATGCGCGGGGAGTTCCTGCGGGCGGCGCTTCGGGAGGCCGATGCGGCCGGCGGCCCCTCCTGCTGGGTGCGCTTGAGGAGCGTGGCGGAGGCTTTGGGTGCGGACTTCTCCGGGGAGGCGGGCCCAGTGCTCTGGCAACACTATGCCGAGATGGCGGGCCACTACCGGGAGACGGGCGACCTGAGCGACCTCGAAGCCATCGAGGGGGGAGAGGTAGTGTTCAGACTTACCGACCGGGGCATCGCCGAGGCCAGGGCAGAGGGGTAGGCGAGCCCATCCCCGCCTACCGCGGCAGCGCTCGCGCTAGCACCGAACCGACCTCGTAGATCGTCGCCACGCACGCCGCCTCGAGCGCCTCCCCCGCCACCCACAGCACCGCGAGCACTACGGGCACCGGCACCTCCAAGAACCCCTCGTAGACCCGAACATGGCCGCCCTTGGGCATGCGCGTCCTCCCCAAACATCGAAGGCCATCCTCATCGGTATAGACGCGACAATCGGGCGGGCGGTTACATGGGGGTCCCGACTTCCTAGAACCCCCTACAGGCGAAGTTCGTAGAACATGGCCACGCCCCCGTCCCGTAGAGGAGTCCCGCACGGGAGCGTAATACATTCGTGTGGGTATTATTGGAAGGGTGGCCCGACACCGGTTGCTGGGAGGCAGGGGCATAGATAGGACAGGGCCCCGAAGAGGCCCTTTGTCTGAGACTCACTATATGGTGCCAGGGTTACACCCAGCTACTAAATGACGCGTTTTTGGGTACGTTTTTGAGGGAACTTCGGGGAGTGATCCTTCTACGAGGTTGGGTGAATAGGGAGCTCTCGAAAGAAGCCTCCCCGACTTCCTCGACGACGTATTAATCTGGATGCCTATCGGCAACGTAGTATTTAGACCGGGCATCGGGCCCGGCCTGGTAGAAGCTTTGAAACCTGCCCTACACGAAACACGGGCGCCCGGGGTGGGCGAGGCCAGTGGCGCGACCGGCTACCGGAACATCGACGAAAGGGGCAAGACGATGACGGAAGCCAACCAAACGGGCGCGCCACCGATGCAAGAAGGACCGCTCTCGCGCAAGAGGTTCCTCACGGGATCGGCTGCGCTACTCGGAGGCGGCGCTTTGGCGGCCGCGCTCCCGAGCATGGCCCAGGCCCACGAAACCGGCAAGCCGAGCGACGTGGACATGCTCAACTACGCGCTCACCCTCGAGCATCTGGAGTACGCCTTCTACCGCGACGGGCTCAAGAAGTTCGACGAGCAGGACTTTCGCTCGAGCAACCTCTTCAGAGGCTCGGGCAACCTCCTGCGTCCCACCGTCTACGAGAACTTCAGGCGCATCCGCGAGCACGAGGACACCCACGTAGATACCCTCGTCTTCGTGATCAGCGAAGTGCTCGGGGGCACGCCGGTGCCAGAGGCCCGATACAACTTCGAGCAGACGGCCTTCACCAGCGTGGAGAAGTTCGTCTCCG
>CADCUW010000455.1 GCA_902805985.1 uncultured Rubrobacteraceae bacterium | reverse complement strand
TCGTCTGCTTCCGCATGGCGGAGCTGCGGGAGCAGGGCAAGATGAGCGGTCCTATGGCGTCCCTGGCGAAGATGAACAACGCCAGAAAGGCCAAGCTGGTCTGCGAGATGGCCCGGGACGTCCTCGGAGGCAACGGCATACTCCTCGAGTACCACGTGGCGCGCCACCTGACGGACATGGAGATCGTGTACACCTACGAGGGGACCGACACCATCCAGTCCCTCATCGTCGGCCGCGACGTCACCGGCATCTCCGCGTTTGTTTAGGGAGCGAAGATGGGATGAAGGCGTGGACGTTCGGTGACGTGCACCTGGTCTTCTCGACAAGGTCCAGCACCGGGGAGATGGTCGCTGGTCGGAACCATGCCCGAGACGACCTTCGGACGAGACTACCCTCCCGTATGCGCTAAATGAGGCGCATCCCTGGCCCCCTCAGATCCGCCTTGATCTATCAATTGGTGAAGAGCGCCCGCGCGGTCGAGCCATCCTCCTTTCTCAAGAGACCGACGAGCAGGTGCGCAGGGTCGACTTGCTCATAATTGAACCGACCTAACTGGAGTCATCGCATGATTCCGGGGAAACTGTACGGTAGAGGGGGCATTTAGGTCCGGGGCCGACTGCTATGAGCAGTCTGTGAGCCGAAAAGTCGGCTTGTTCTTGGGCCATGCCCGCGGGGCAAAACCTAATAACCTTTGCGTTCCTCAGATCGCGACTGACGGCGACGCGGAGGCTTTGCGTCTACTATGGTGGTTGTTGCTTCGGTACCCAAGAATCGGACGAACGTAACCCGGAGGCGATCGTGCCGGTACGGTTCAACGCAAGCGAAGAACGCCTCGTGGGTATCGAGGAAGGGCTGCAGATAACCGACGCCGGGGACTCGTCCCCAAAGTGAAGAAGATCATGTCTTCGCTGCCGTCACCCGACTCGGAAGAAGCACTGAGGGCGCTGTGGGGCGAGGCGGGCCGCCGAGAGAAGCTCGGCGCCTGAGGGCTTCTACCCGCCGAACTTCGCCTGTAGAGGGTTCCACGAAGTTCGGGCCGCTCATCGGCCGCCGACGTGGACGGCCGGGCGTCGCTCGGGGTTCGGCTCGGCCTCCCGCAGCACCTCGTGGGTGACGGGCGCGGTGTCCCCCTCGCCGAACAGCAGGAAGCGGAACAGGTACACGATCGGGTTGCCCTCCGTCCAGCCGAAGTAGCAATGGGGCGTCTTGTCGGTGGTGTCGCGCAGGTGCAACAGCAAGGCGGCGATGGCGTTTGGCACCACGGAACTCTCGGCGCGCAGCACCTTGTGGGGGCCTACCTCCACGCCCCTGACCTCGAGCACGTCCTCGAACTCCGAGGCGTCCTCTACCTGGACCTCCAGGAAGAGAATCGGCTCGTCGGGGGGGATGTGGTTGTCCTCGCGCTGCTGCCGCTCCTTGCGGGCGTACTCCTCCTCCGTACCCTGGCGGCGGCGGTGGGCGACGAGGTGGAGGTGCTCGCCCGCTTCGTCGATGAACCCCTGCGCCGTCTCGTCCACCTCTATGCGCTCCTGCCTGAGTTCCGTGGAGCGCGACACCCGGGAGACCAGCGAGATGGCGACGATGCCGACGCCGAAGAAGAAGGCGATCAGGAGCCCGTCGGGGCGCTGCGCGGCGTTGGCGACGAAGGCGTAGGCGAAGACGAGGAAGACGAGCCCGAAGCCGAGCCCGCCGCGCCGCGATCCCCCGCGCCAGGCGGCCAGCGTCACGGCGAAGGCCGCCGAGACCATCATGGCGAGCACCCCGGTGGCGTAGGCGCCGGCCTGGGCGTCCACGCCGGCCCCGAAAGCGATCGTGACGACGAAGGAGATGGCGGTGTAGACGAGTACCAGCGGCCTCACCGCCCGCCCCCAGTCGGGGGCCATGCCGTAGCGGGGCAGGTAGCGGGGCACTATGTTCAGCAGCCCTGCCATCGCCGAGGCGCCCGCGAACCACAGGATGGCGATCGTGGAGAGGTCGTAGGCCGTGCCGAAGGCGTCGCCTAGGAGGTCGTGGGCGAGGTAGGCGAGCGCCCGCCCGCTGGCGGCGCCGCCCTCCTCGAACTCCTCGGCCGGGATGAGCAGCGTCGTCACGAAGCTCGTGGTGAGGAGGTAGAAGCTCATGATCAGGGCCGCGACCGTCAGCATCTTGCGGGTGTTGCGGACGCGCCCCTCCGGCCGTTGGGGGTCGTCTTCCGGGTTGCCGCGCACGAGCGGCATCATGCTCACCCCCGTCTCGAAGCCCGAGAGACCAAGGGCCAGCCTGGGGAAGACGAGCAGGGACACACCGATTATGGCGAGCGGGTTGCCGTAGTCGGAGAACAGCGAGGTGCGCCAATCGGCGAGGTGCTGCGGCTCGGCGAGGATGCCGTAGAAGCCGACGCCCACCACCACGAGGTTAAGCAGCAGGAAGGCGGCGACTATGAAGACCGCTATGCCGATCGCCTCCCGGAAGCCCTTGAGGAAAACCGCGCCGAGCACCCCGAGCAGCAGGAGGGTCAGGCTGAGCTCTTGGCCGTGCAGGAACCCCGGCACCAGCGGGTTCTCGACGATGTGCACCGCCGCGTCCGCCGCCGACAGGGTGATCGTCACTATCCAGGCGGTCGCGACGAACCCAAGCAGGACGAGCACGAGGATCTTGCCCTTCCAGAACGAGAGCAGGTTCTCGAGCATCGCGATCGAACCCTGGCCGTGGGGGCTTTCCCTGGAGACCACGCGGTACATAGGCAGCATCCCGAACAGGGTCAGGAGCACGATCAGCAGCGTGGCGATGGGCGAGAGCGCGCCGGCCGCGGCGGCCGCTATAGCGGGGATGTAGCCGAGCGTAGAGAAGTAGTCCACCCCTGTCAGGCACACCACCTGCCACCAGGGGTGTTCCCCCTCGCCCTCCCTGGCCTCAGGTCCCTTGACCTCCTCGACGCGCTTGTCGAGCAGCCAGCGCCTGAACCGGGCGGCCCCGGTCGCCTTCTCCGTTCCCGGGCCGGCCACTAGGAGGACCGTCCGAGCACATTGACGGGGCCACCCGACGGACGGCCTGATAGGGACGGGTTCGTGGGCACCGCGATCCTCCTTCTTCGGCGCCTGCGGGGTTAGCTGTCGGGTTCGGGCCGAAAGAGCTAAGCCCTACGTCAGCGTTCGCTGGCGATTCACCCCGAGGACCTGTCAGGTCCGAAGTGGGTCCCCCGCCCCCCGGCGCCACCCGGGGGCTCGGCGTCTTAATGGCATGCTGTTGTCAACCTTCGATATACGCCCGCCAACGGCCGTTGTCAACGACTGGCTCGTACGCCTAGTCACCCGAGTGCGTGGAAGGATCATTCTCCGAACTTCGACAGCAGGGGGTTCTGCGAAGTTCGGATGCCGAAGCTATCTTCTTCTGCTCGAGGAGCTGCGCCGTTGAAGCATTAGCAGCGCAAGGACCGCCACGACGGTCGCAACCACGATGCCTCCCGTCGTCGCCCCGGAGGCCGCCGACGGGCGCCCGCCTCCCCTTCCCGGGGGCTCCTCCTCCGGGCCGCTGTAGCGGGGGTAGCGGGCCCTGTACCCGAGCAGCTCGCCGACGGGGGCGAGCAGCCCGAAGAGGGCCCTTTGCACGAACAGCGGGGGCCTGACAGGGTATAGCTCGTCCTCGAACTCGCGGAATATGAGCGCCAACTGCAAGGGGCCGGAAAGGCCAACTGCCGCCGGTACCCGATGATGGGTGAGGCAGGAGAGGGGGTAGCGGGCCGGGCGGGAGTCAGATCTGCTCGCTGCCGCCGTCGACGAAGATCTCGCCGCCGGTCATGAAGCTGCTCTCATCCGAGGCCAGGAAGAGGGCTGCGCTGGCGATCTCCTCGGGCTGG
>CADCUW010000454.1 GCA_902805985.1 uncultured Rubrobacteraceae bacterium | reverse complement strand
GAGACGTGGCGGTAAGGGGTGCGTGGGCGTGGTGGAGAGGACCTACGGCCACCCCGACTACTTGGCGATGGAAGTGCGTTTCGAGGACGGAAGCGTCGAGCTTTACTGGCACCACGAGTTGGGAAAGACGGAGGGGTCTCCCTCGGCGCAATACACCCGAACGATGGTAGAGGGCGGAGAAGTCCCACCAAAAGAGCTTTTCCCGGCCAAGTAAAGAGAGGTAAGTCATGGAATGGTACGAAGCGCGTAGGGGCACCGTGGTGCGGGTGAGGGAAGGGCACTGGAAGAGCGACTTCGCCGGTATGCTGGGCACCATCCAGCATTGCTGGGGGCAATCCGAACACGCGGCGGTGGACGTTCTGTTGGAAGATAGGCGCTCGGAGTTGTTCTGGCTTCCCGACCTGGACGTGGCAGATGAGGCCATCGCCGTTTAGTCGGTCGACCGTGTGCTGGAAGAGGTCAAGTACGATGTGCAGGCAGACGGGCGGGTGATCGGACAGGTCTGGAATCGGCACGGCTTCTGGTCTGCGAAGGCGCAAGGCGAGACCCACCACAACCTCGAGAGCCGCAAGGAGGCCATCGCCAGGGTCGAGCGCGCACGCCCCAAGCGGTAGCACGAGTCGAAAAGGGGCCCGAGCACGTCGCCGTACAAGTGGCGCAGAGACCCCCTCCAGAACTACCCGGACGACACACCAAGCAGCCGGGAAAGCGAACCTTGTAAGTCAGGTTGGCACCAGGAGGCGTCTGCGGAGGCATCGAGCGCCCGACTTTGCGACCGTTTGCAGGAAATTCGCGAAGCTGCCGGACCAGGATTCGAACCTGGACTAAGTGATTCAGAGTCACTCGTGCTGCCGTTACACCATCCGGCAAGGATAGAGCGGGGCGTATTGTAACGCGTGGTCCCGCCTGCGTCGAGGCTACTGGCCCACGCTTTCCGCGGTGCCGCCGGTCTCCATGGCGCGCAGGATCTTTATCCTCTCATCTATCGGCGGGTGGGTGGAGAAGAGGCCCTTCGCGCGCTTTTCGAATCCTTTGACCGGGTTGGCGATGTAGAGGTGGGCCGTGGCGCGGTTGGCGACCTCGAGGACCTCCCTGTCGCCGCTAATCTTCTGCAGGGCGTCGGCGAGGCCGTCGGGGTTGCGGGCGAGGCGGACGGCGGTGGCGTCGGCGAGGTACTCGCGCTGGCGGCTTATGGACATCTGGAGGAGGCGGGCGAAGAGCGGAGCGAGGATGGCGAGGAGGATGGCGACGACGAGCATTATTATCTGGACGTAGCCGCCACCTTCGCGGCTATTCCCTCCCCGGCCGCCGCCGAACCAGAGGCCGCGCAGGAAGAAGTCCGAGATCAGGACGGTGGTCCCAACGAGGATGCCGACGAGCATGGCGTAGCGGATGTCGTAGTTGCCGACGTGGGCCATCTCGTGGGCGATCACGCCCTGCAGCTCGTCCCGGCTCAGCTTGTCGAGCAGGCCGCTCGTGACGGCGACGGAGGCGTGCTCGGGGTCGCGGCCCGTGGCGAAGGCGTTCGGGGCCGAGTCCTGGATGATGTAGACCTTCGGCATCGGGAGGCCGCCGGCTATCGCCATCTCCTCCACGACGTTGAAGAGGCGGGGGGCTTCTTCGTGCGTGATCTCCCTGGCGCGTGAGGCGGCGAGCACCATCTTGTCCCCGGCGAAGTAGGAGAGGAGGCCGGCGATGGTGCCGACCACCAGGGCGAGGGCGAGGCCGAAGAGGGCGCCCACGGGGTCCCCGATCCAGGCGTAGCCAATGACGTACCCCAGCACGAGCACGAAGACGAGGAAGACCAGGATCAGGAACACGCTGTTGCGCCGGTTGACGCCGATCCGGTCCCGGAAGGTGCCCTGGTTGCCGCCCTGCATCCCGCCCCGAGTCCTAGTCGTAGGAGACCGTCACGGACTCCCGCTCGGGCCCTTGCGCCTCGAAGTACTCCTTCTCCGTGAAGCCCATCGCCCTGGCGAAGAGCACCGCAGGGAAGCTCTGTATCTTCGTGTTGTAGGAGCCCACGGAGTCGTTGTAGTGCTGCCTGGCGAAGGAGATCTTATTCTCCGTCGAGGACAGCTCCTCCTGGAAGTCCACGAGCACCCGGTCGGAGCGGAGCTCGGGGTAGCTCTCGGCGACGGCGAAGAGGTTGCCGATGGCGCCGCTGAGCCGCGCCTCTGACTGGGCCTGCTCCCCCACGCCCTGCGGCTGCATGGCGCGGGAGCGGGCCTGGGTGACCTGGGTCAGGACCTCCTGCTCCTGGCGGAAGTACTTCTTTACGCCTTCGAGGAGGTTTGGTATCAGGTCGTAGCGGCGCTTGAGCTGGACGTCTATCTGGCGGTACGCCTCCTCGGTCTCGTTCTTGCGCCGGACGAGCCCGTTGTAGGTGACGACCGCGAAGATCACACCCACCACCAGAACGATTATCAAGATGATCGTCGCCACGCCCATCCACGACCTCCGGAACGAATGCCTACGCCGACCATTATATCCCCACCCACCCCGCTACGGCTCCAGGAACTCCAACCTGTTCCCGAAAGGGTCCTCCCCGTAGAGCCTCCGCCGCGGCGCCAACTCTTCGTCCCACCGGACGGACAAACCTCCTGCCTCGATCCTCTGCGCCAACTCGTCCAGGGAGGAGGCCACGAGCGCCGGGTGCGCCTCTCTGCTCGGCCGGAACGGGTCCTCGACGCCGAGGTGCAACTGGCGCCCGTCGGGCAACGCGAACCACGCGCCACCGCGCGGCGAGTGCGGCGGGATTCTCCAGTTCGTCCAGGCCGAGCAGGCCAGAGTAAAATCGGCGGGCGTTCCCCTCCGGCGGGCATCGCCACCTGGACGTGATCGAGGGCCGTTATCATCGACCCTCCTACCGAGCGCCTCTCGTCCGCAGGCTATCATGGACGCCGAAAGGAGACCCTTGACCGAGTACGACCCTTTGGCCGATCTCTACGACCTCGAGTACGTCCACGACCACGACGTCCCCTTCTGGCTCGCCCTCGCCGGCCGCGAGAACGGTCCCGTAGTCGAGTGGGGCGCCGGGACCGGGCGCATCGCCGTCCCCCTGGCCACCGCCGGCCACGACGTGACCGCGGTCGAGCTCTCCGGGAGAATGGTCGAGAGGGGAAGGAAGAAGGAAGAAGACGTCCGGTGGGTCGTCGGCGACATGCAAACGGCGAAGCTCGACCGCCGGCACGGCCTCGCCGTGTGCGGCTTCAACTCGTTTCTCTGTCTGCTGACACCGGAAGACGCCCTCGCCTTCTTGCGCAACGCGCGCGAGCACCTGGAGCCCGGCGGCCTGCTCGGCCTGGAGGTCTCGGCGTTCTCTCCCGAAGAGTTGGCCGAGGAGCCCGGCGGTCCTTCGCTGCACCACGACCTCTCCCGCGACCTGCCCGACGGCGGGCGCCTCGACCGCTTCTCCCTCTCCCGCTACAACGCGATTACGCGGCTCATGGAGATGCGCCTGTTCTACGAGCTCTACAACGCCTCCGGCGCGCAGAAGAGTAGCCAGGCGCACGACCTGGCGATAAGGATCATCGACCGCGACGAGCTGCTCTCGATGCTGCGCCTCGCGGGCTTCGGCGTGGAGGCCGTCTACGGCGGGTTCGACGCGGAACCGTTCACCCCGGAGAGCGACCACCTTATAGTCCTGGCGAAGGCATAGGCGCGGACACCAGCAAGGCCGAAAAGTCGTCGGCCTCTGAAGCCCCGGCCTTGCAGGGAAGCGGGTGCGAACTTCGCTCGGGCGGGCTTTTTCGGCCTTCTGCCCCGCACAATGGACCGATATATGCAGGCATCCGACGCTGCGGGGGGTGAACATAGGGTCGTACGCGGCGGAGAGCCGCGCCCGGAGATCCGAGAAGTAGAGAAGATGGGCAGAGGTAGAGACATGGACGGGGGCCAACCGGTGGATCCAAGGAGGGCTCAATCGCACGGCAACGATCCGGATGCCGTGGAGGTTCACCGGTCGGGTGGGTCTGGCGAGGGACGGCCCAGGTCCGGAGGTCTCGGGCCCGACATCCCCGCCTCCGGGCCCACGGGCGGCCGGACGCACGAGGAGGAGGAGGTCCTCGTCTCCCGCGGGTCCACGAGCACTAGCAGCTCGGGCACCGGGGCGCGGCGGTACGGGGGCGACAGCGGTGGCAACAGCGGCGGCAAGGATCTGGCCCCAGCCCGGCGGGACAGCATCCGCTGGGGACCGATCTGGGCGGGCCTGATCACGGCGCTCACCACCTTCCTCTTGCTGCAGCTCCTCGCCATCGGGCTCGGCCTGGTGGATATCGGACCCAGCTCCGACGGCGGCGGGGGCTGGGTGCCAGGGCTCATCGGCCTCATAGCCTTCTTTACCGGCGGTGCTGTGGCCGGGATGACGAGCGCCATCAGGGGTCCGGGCTCCGGCCTGCTGAACGGCTTCATGGTGTGGGCCCTGGGGACCGTCCTGATCCTGCTCCTCTCGGCGCTCGGCCTCGGCCAGCTCTTCGGCGCCCTCGGCAACGTGGCGGGGCAGGTCGGACCCGGCGCCCTGAGCGGCGCGGCCCAGAGCGCGCAGGGCGCGGCACCCAACGTCAACCCCCAGGAGGCCGAGCAGGCCCTGCAGACCGGGGCCATAGGCGCCTTCTTCGGCCTGCTGCTCTCGGCCCTGGCGTCCATGCTTGGCGGCCTGCTCGGGGGCAGGAGCAGCGACCCCATAGGCAGCCCGACGGACGCCCGCAGAGACTAGCCGTCTCGGAAAAATTTGCGGTAAGGAGAGCGGGGGCATGGACGAACCATGCCCCCGCCGAACCGTCGGGGCCCGGGGGTTCGCGATCCCTCGCCACCGGGCATACACGGTGCATGAGTAGATCCGCGGAGAAGGAGGCGAGGGGTACGCAGAAGCGACGTAGAGCGGCGCAAGAGAGACGAGACGGAAGCCAAGGCTGGCGACGAGATCCCCAAGGACGACAAAGGCGATGGCTCCTCCCGCCTGCAGGCCGCGGAAGGACCGGCGGAGGACGAAGAGAAACGCGAGGTCGTAGAGAAGCTCAAGAAACGGGAGGGCAACTCCTGGACCCATGGCGGCGTCTCGACCGCCGCACTCAACCCGGATCACCGCCGCCGGCACGCGCCCCGTTGACGCGCGCCGGGTGGTAGTGGTCTAGAAGGCCCGGGCGGCCTCCGGCCTTCCAGACTGAGATCGTTGCTCTAAGGGGCGGTGAACCAGGCCACAGCCTCCTGTGCGATCGAAGGCGGGACCACGTGCGGGCCATCGAACTCCCGGTAGCGCACCTCGTAGCCCGCCCCCTCGAGCTCGGGCACGAGCCTGCGGCTCGTCCTGTCGATCGGGAGCCAGCGGTCGCGCGTGCCGTGGGAGACAAAGTGACGCGGAGAGCCCACCCGTCCGGCCGGAGCCATGAACCCGGGCGAGAACGCCAGGACGTGGCCGAAAAGGTCGCCGTTGGAGATACCGAGCGAGACCGCGTAGGAGGCCCCGTCCGAGTAGCCCCCCACCGCCACGCGCCCGGGGTCCACGGCGTAGGAGGAGAAAGTCTGGTCCAGGGCTTCATCGATGGCGGCGACGTCGTGTCCGTAGCGCCCGCGTCCCAGGATCAGATCCCAGGTGGGCCCCCGCGAGCTGAGTGCGAGCAGGATCAGGCCGGCCCCGTCCGCCTGCTGGCGCAGCAGCGCGAGGCCGTCGCGCGCGTCCTCGCCCGCGCCGTGCAGCAGCAACACCAGTGGCGCGGGACGCCGCGCCCCGTAGCCCGCCGGCACGTAGAGGTACCCCCCGGCTTCGAGCGGCCGCAAGCCCACCGGCGCCTCCCCGCCCGTTCCCGACGGCCGGGCCCGCAGTCGTCCCCTCGCGTATCCTTCGTCTGCGACCATACGTTCCCGTATTCCCCCCACCTCGTCCCGCTACACCCGCCGGCACGCCGGTGCTAGGATCGGAACAGACACGCGGAAGAGGGAGGCGCATGGACCGGGACAGGCTTCTTGAGGACCTGGGGTGGCTCGCGGAAGGCAACCCGCAGTACGCTGGCACCGACGAGGAGGGCCGCCAGAATCCGGTGGTCGCCCACCTGATGGCAGACGACCTCCTATTGGCCTACATAGACGACGAGGAGATCACCACCCTCTTCACCCGCATACGGAGGGGATGACGCCAGACGTCCGTCCCCCGGCTCCACGGGGAGCTTCGGTTTCGTAACCCGGGGGTCGGAGCAGAACCGAGGACGTTCCCCGGGTCAGACGAAGCCTCCACTGCGGCGTCGAGGGTGCTCATATCAGAGGAGCGGTTCCCTGATGCCCGAGACCTGAAGCCTCTACTCGAGTTCCCCCCGGTCCACGGGCCGGAGCCTCGGGACGAAGCGTGGCACGACCTCGCAGTAGCGGCGGTACGGGCGTCCAAACCGTACGCGCAGCTCGCGCTCTTCTAGGGGGAGTTGGAGGGCGAGTTGGGCGGCATAGAGGACGGCAAGCAGGACGAGGAACCAGTTGGAGGTTAGGAGGGCGGTGCCCAGGATCAAGGCGAAGTCCGTGTCGTAGAGGGGGTTCCTCACGTACCTGTACGGTCCCTCGAGTACGAGCCTCTGCGGCACGTGGTTCTCCTCCGCGCCGGCCCCCGGCGGGAAGAGCGCCCCGGCGAAGAGCAGCCGCGCCCAGCCCATCTTCGCCACGGCCCACGTCCCCACTGCCACGGAGAGTAGGGCAAGCGCGCCGCCGAGAAGCTGCAAAAGCAGCACCCCGTTCCAGCTCCAGCCGATCCAAACCGGCGAGAGGGAGACGAGTGACACCGTCGTCCCGCCCCAGAGGATGCCCAACTCGACGAGGTACCATGCCAGTAGGCCCCGCCGCCTGAGCCAGCCCCGCCAGAACGAGAGCACCGGATACGTAACGAGGTCTATGACGATCATGCCCCCGTAGAACGCCGCAACGAACAACGGCAACAGCACCCATCGCCCTAGAAGCCCGTCCCCGACCGCGCAGATGACAAACGAAGCCGCCCACAACACCGCGGGCACCAAGTGACGCTCCCCGTTCGCTCCGACCCTCACCTCCACGCGGGAATGGTAGCACGGCGGCTTCGCTAGCCCGTCAGCAAGCCCGACTCAGCCCCCGCTTTCCGAGTCCGGGCCAACCCCACGACCTCGCCTTCCACCGCTACCTCGCGCCCCCGGTCGTCATCGGGCCATTTGTATAGTCACCCCCATCGCGCTTGACAGCAGCCCTACCCGTCTATATAGTCGTTTTCGACTAAACGATAAAGACTATGAGGAAGTTCGATGGCTTCAAAGAGGAAAGTCTCCAACCCGTTGGCGCTGGCGGTTATGGCGCTTCTCTTCGAGCGGCCTATGCACCCTTACGAGATGGTCTCCCTGATGCGGGAGCGGGGCAAGCACGAGTCGGTGAGGCTCAGGTACAGCTCGTTGTACTCGGTGGTCGGGGCGCTGGAGAGGGAGGGTTTGATCTCCCCCCGGGAGACGGTACGCGAGGGCCGGCGTCCGGAGCGGACGGTGTACGGGATCACGGACGCCGGTCGCGCGGAGTTTCTCATCTGGCTGCGCGAGCTACTCTCAGAACCGGTCAAAGAGTACACGCAGTTCGCCGCCGGGCTCTCGTTCATCGCTGCGCTCCCCCCCGACGAGGCGGCCGGGCTGCTCGAAGAGCGGGTGCGGCTTCTCGAAGAGGAGATCGGGGAGATGAGGTTGGGCCTCGAGGAGGCCGCGGAGCGGTTGGGGCTGCCCCGCCTCTTCCTGATCGAGTCCGAGCACGAGCTGGTGTTGCGGGAGGCCGAGCTCGAATGGCTCCGGGAGTTGGTGGGAGAGATCCGGGCCGGGACGCTCGGGGGCATCGGGGGTTGGCGATCCTTCCACTCGCGGCCTGCCAGGGCGGGTGCCGAGTTGACGACGGAGGGGGGCCCATGAGGTGAGAGACGAGCGACCCCCGGAAGGGTGCTGCCACACCCCGCCGGAGGCCGTGAACCCCCGAGCAACAACGGACCGCGGAGCGGAACCTGCCACCCGAAGCATCCACCTCCAAGGATAGCAGGCAAGGCTCCGCAGGATCCGTCGCCCGTAGATCGGCGTCGGGTGCCAATTTCGACGTAGAGGAGCCTTCGACCACATGCACGTTCGAAGCGATCACCACGAGACTAGAAGAGACCCCGCGGACGAGCGGGCCGTACGCGAACTGTTCGAGAAGCTGCTTGAAGACTGGGCCAGGGGCGACGGCGGGGCCTACGGCTCCCGGTTCACCGAGGACGCCGATTACGTGGCCTTCGACGGTACGCGCACGAGGGGACGGGAGGAGATCTCCTCCTCGCACCAGCGGCTCTTCGACAAGTTCATGAAAGGTACGCGCCTTACCGGCCGGATCGAGGGCGTCAAGTTCCCGGTTCCCGGTGTCGCCCTCGTCCACGCGACCGGCGGCACCCTGATGCGCGGCAAGAGGGAGCCGTCGCCGGAGCGCGACTCGATCCAGACGCTCCTCGCCGTGAAGCGCGAAGAAGGGTGGCGCTTCGCCGCATTCCACAACACGCGCGTCCGGCCCATAGGCCACGGCGTACGCTCGTTCTTGATCTGGGCGATCACGGACCGGATATGGAGGGCCTTCGGGCCCGGAAGGAACGGAGCATGAGGGACGCGACGCGAAGAGAGCGCAAGGCCCTCATCGTCGGCGGCGGCATCGCCGGACCTGCGGCGGCGATGGCGCTGCGGCGGGCCGGGATAGAGGCGGTCGTCTACGAGGCGTACGCGGGCGGCGCGGACGCCGCAGGCGCGTTCCTCACCTTTGCCAGCAACGGCATGGACGCCCTGCGCGCCATCGACGCCCACCGCCTCGTGCTCTCAGCAGGCTTCCCGACCCCGCGCATGTCGATCCAGAGCGGCACCGGCAAGCACCTCGGGGACGTCCCCAACGGCGGGGCGCTTCCAGACGGCACGGTAAGCCAGACCCTCAAGCGGGCCGACCTCTACCGGGCGCTGCGCGACGAGGCTGTCCGGCGCGGCGTCCGCGTCGAGTACGGCAAGCGTCTGCTAGACGCCGGGGTCACCCCCGACGGCGGAGTCGTGGCTCGCTTCGAGGACGGCACCGAGGCGGAGGGGGATCTGCTCCTCGGGGCCGACGGCATACACTCCCGCACCCGCCGCGTCATCGACCCGTCGGCTCCAGGGACCCGCTACATCCCCGTGCTCAACATCGGCGGCTACGCCAGTGGCATGCGCGTTCGGGCCGAGCCTGGCACGTTCAGGATGGTCTTCGGCAAACGCGCGTTCTTTGGCTACGCCGTCCATCCCTCCGGAGAGGTCTGGTGGTTCGCCAACCCTCCCCGCGCCGACGAGCCCACAGGCGCGGAGCTCGCCGCCATCGGCACGGAAGGGTGGAGGGAGATGCTGACGAACCTCTTCGCCGACGACGCCACGCCCGCTGCCGAGATCGTCCAGGCAACCCCGGGCAAGCTCGCCGGCTGGGCCACCCACGACCTCCCCTCCGTCCCGACCTGGCACAGGGGACCGATGATCGTCATCGGGGACGCGGCGCACGCCACGGCGCCCTCCTCCGGGCAGGGCGCCTCCATGGCCGTCGAGGACGCCGTCGTGCTCGCCAGGTGCCTGCGTGATCTCCCGGACACCGGGCAGGCCTTCGCCGCCTACGAGCGCCTGCGCCGCGGGCGGGTGGAGCGCATCGTCGCGCACGGGGCCAGGACGAGCAACAGCAAGGCGGCCGGGCCCGTCGGCCGGGCGCTGCGCGACCTGATGCTGCCCATGATCCTCAAGCGCGTCGCCGGCGGCGGATCACTCGCCTGGATGCACGACCACCACATAGATTGGGACGAGAAGGTGGCCGCCTGAACGACCCTGTGGGGCGGGCGGCTTCGGGCCGTCCGCCCCTACGAACGAGGCGCCATCCCGCAGAGGATGTGCCGGCGGATCGCGGGATATACTGGTCGCATCATATGATGCCCGAGGTTGCGCACGAGAGGTCCAAGAGACGCGGGTCCGTGGGGAGCACGGGGCCTTCCGGGTCACGCGAGGAGGGTTTCGCCCTATGATGGCCCGGGTCTTGGCCGTGCTGGGCGTAGGGGTCTGGTGCGTGTTTCTCCTGCTCGTGTCGCTCGGAATGATTATAGACAGGGGGCTGGCCAACGTGGGCATCGTGTGGGTCGGCGTGCTCGGCATCGGGGTGGCGGCCCCCGTTCTTCTGCTGTGGCAGATCAACCGCGCCATAGCCGCGCACGAGGCCTCGCGCCGCGCCGTGACGGGCGCCAGGGAGAGAGAGAAGGAGCTTCTCGGGGCCCTGGAGGAGCGGGGCGGCATCACGCCGGTCACCGCCGCTATAAGCACCTCCCTGACCGCCGACGAGGCGGCGAGCATGCTCGAGGAACTCACGGGCAAGGGGTACCTGCGGTTACAGGTCGAGGAGGGCATCAGGACCTACGCCCTCGCGGAGCGGGACACGCGCGAGACGCCGCAACCGTCCTTGCCCTCGGCCAACGACCCCGACGTAAGGGCGCCGAAGCCGCCTTCCGAAGACCTGAGCGAGCGGGAGCTCGAGGTCCTGAACCTCCTGGCCTCGGGCCGGACCAACTCCGAGATCGCAGGCGACCTCTTCGTCGCCGTCGGCACCGTAAAGTCCCACGTGAACAACATCTACAACAAGCTCGAGGTAAGGAACCGCACCGAAGCCGTCGCGCGGGCGCGAGAGCTCGAACTCCTGCCCTAGCCGCCGACCGAAGCGGCGAATAAACCACCCGCTGAACCACCGAACCAATCCTTCGGCCGATGCCGCCATCCCTCGTCAGGCCGTACCTTCGTCATGACGAGTCGGGGTAGACCCTACACGGGAACCCCGCAAGACGGCGCACGACGGGGAGCGGAAGGCATTGAAGATCACGCGCAGACACTTCTTGAAGATGGGTGCGATGGCCGGGGCGGGGCTGGCGTTGCCGCTCGGCGCGCTCTCGGTGCCGGTGGGCCGTCTGGCCGCCTCGGCCGCGGTCCGGAGCCCGAGCGTGGAGCCTTTCGCGGTACCGTTGCCGATCCCGCCGGTCGCCAGGCCCGTCGACGCCCGCGGCGACGCTCGCGGCGACGCCCGCCGCGGCGCCCGCCGCGGCGCCGACCACTATGAGATGGTCCAGAAGGCGGCGATGCAGGAGATCCTACCCGGCCTCAAGACCGAAGTTTGGGGCTACGACGGCGTCTTCCCCGGTCCCACGATCGAAGCCAGGAGGGACCGGCCCGTCGTGGTCCGCCAGTGGAACGAGCTGCCGGTCCCGGTCTCCGTCCACCTCCACGGCGGCAAGACCCCGCCCGAGAGCGACGGCTACCCCACCGACCTCATAGTGCCGAAGGGCCACGGCCACGGCGCCCAGGCGCACGCGGCGCACGCGGCGCACGGTGAGCCCGGGGAGCACGCGCACATGTTCAAGGACTACTCCTACCCAAATGCGCACCGCGCGGCCACGCTCTGGTACCACGACCACCGCATGGACTTCACGGGTCCCCAGGTCTACAGGGGGCTCGCGGGGGTGTACGTCCTGCGCGACGAGGTCGAGGACGGTCTGCCGCTGCCGGGAGGCGAGAGGGAGGTGCCGCTCGTCATCACGGACCGCACCTTCAGGGAAGACGGCTCCTTCTACTACCCCTCGCTCGACCCCACCCTGCAAGAGGAGCCCGGCGTCCTGGCGCACGCCGCCAACGGCATGTACGGCGACACGGTCCTCGTAAACGGCGCCCCGTGGCCGCAACTGGAGGTCTCGAACACGATGCACCGCCTCCGCATCCTCAACGCCTCCAACGCCCGCTCCTACGAGCTCGCGCTAGATCCTCCACCGCCGGGAGGCAAGTCGTTCGTCCAGGTTGGCAGCGACGGCGGCCTGCTCGAAGCGCCCGTCCCCCACAGCAGCATCGTCGCAGCACCCGCCGAGCGGTTCGACGTGGTGGTGGACTTCTCGCGCTACCCGGTGGGCACGGAGGTGACGCTAAAGAACCTGCGCGGCGAGGGGCGCACCTCCGACGTCATGCGGTTCGTCGTGGCCCGCAGAGATAAAGAAGAGAGTTCGGTGCCGGAGAGGCTCGCGCCCGACCTCGACTTCCCCGACCCCGACGACGTCGAGGTCACGCGGAAGTTCCAGTTCATAGCGGGCGTGGGCGGCGGAGTGTCCGCCATAAACATGAAGGTATTCGATCCCGGGCGCATAGACGCCAGGCCGCGGTTGGGCTCGACCGAGATCTGGGAGATCTCCGCCGACCCTTCGCACCCTTTCCACATGCACCTGGTCCACTTCAAGGTCCTCTCCCGCGACGACGGGCCGCCCGGCCCCTACGACGCCGGGTGGAAGGACACCGTCAGCCTGGAGGGCGGGACCGTGCGCGTGGCCGTCCGCTTCGAGGGGTGGCGCGGCAAGTACGTCTTCCACTGCCACAACCTCGAGCACGAGGACATGATGATGATGGCCAACTTCGAGGTCGTCTGAGATGGGGACGAAGGAGCACGGATCGAATCCGCGCCGCCTCGCGGCCGCGCTGGCTTTCGTCTCGCAGGGGATCCACTTGTGGGTTCTGCCGGGCCAGCTCGCTGCGGCGATGCCGCCTGGCGTCTTTTTCTTTCTGGTGGCCGTGGGCCA
>CADCUW010000453.1 GCA_902805985.1 uncultured Rubrobacteraceae bacterium | reverse complement strand
GCGTGCGACCTGAAGCCGCTGGCCGTGCCGACCGCACGGCCGGGGGTCGCGTCCGCTTCATGACCGAAGACCCGTTCGTCGCCCACCGCAGCTTGCTCTTCACCGTCGCCTACGAGATGCTCGGCTCCGCGGTCGACGCCGAGGACGTCGTACAGGAGACCTGGCTGCGGTGGGCCGGAATCGGCCACGCCGCCCGGCAGGAGGTGCGCGACCCGCGCGCATATCTAGTGCGGATAGTCACCCGGCAGGCGCTAAACCGGCTCCGCACGCTGGCCCGGCGGCGCGAAGAGTACATCGGGGAGTGGCTGCCCGAGCCGCTGCTGACGAGCCCCGACGTAGCCGAGGACGTCGAGCTCGCCGAGAGCGTCTCGATCGCGATGCTCACCGTGCTCGAGACACTCGGGCCGGCAGAGCGTGCGGTCTTCGTGCTGCGCGAGGTGTTCGAGGTGCCATACGACGAGATCGCCGAGGCCGTGGGCAAGTCCTCCGCGGCGGTCAGGCAGATCGCGCATCGGGCGCGCCGGCACGTGGCCGCGCGGCGCCCGCGGGCGGAGGTGAGCCGCACCGAGCAGCGGCAGGTCGTCGAGCGGTTCCTTGCCGCCCTCGCCACGGGTGACGTGCAGGGCCTGATGGACGTGCTCGCGCCCGATGTTGTCGTGGTGGCAGATGGTGGCGGCCTGGTGCCCGCGGCCCGGCGCCCGATCGAGGGTGCCGAGGCGGTGGCGCGGCTCCTCGCCAAGTTCGCGCAGGTCGCACCCCGTGCCCGGGTCGACACGGCGTGGCTCAATGGCGCCCCGGCCGCGCGGATCGACCTGGCCGGCGAGCTCGACACGGCAGTCACCTTCGTGGTCGAGGACGGCCGGATCGCCCGCATCTACGCGATCCGCAACCCGCACAAGCTCACCCGGCTGGACGAGGTGGCCACGCTCAGTCGCTGACCGCCGTAGCCGCCCTGTTTATTCACTGGGATGCCCGGAAGGAGTATTCGAGAAAGTTAGCATCCGAGATCTTGCCTAGCCGAGGTCGGATAGGCCCCCGAGAGCCCGTCTCGAGACCTCGGTCCCGCTCCGAAGGCTAGATCGATGGTGGATCTTAGGATCATCGGCGTATGCTCCGAGTAGACGATGCCGTAACCTTTTAGGAGCGCCCGTCATGACGAACGGCGACCACGCCCAGGTCCCAGAGCAGCCGCCCACACCGGGTCCCGTGGTTCGGCCTATGGAACCCAACGAGAGGATCCTCCGGGCCAACGGGGTCGACCTCTGCGCCCAGACGTTCGGCGACATTGCCGACCCCCCCATCCTGCTCATTATGGGAGGGGCATCCTCGATGGACTGGTGGGAGGAGGGGTTCTGCGAGGGACTGATGGCCGGCTCCCGGTTCGTCATCCGCTACGACCACCGCGACACCGGCAGATCGATCAGCTACGAGCGAGGGGCCGCGCCCTATTCGCTGCGCGACCTGGCAGAGGACGCCGTCGGTCTGCTCGACGCCTTAGGCCTCGAGAGCGCCCATCTGATGGGTATGTCGGTGGGCGGGTGGATCGGCCAGCTCGTTGCGCTGGACCATCCCGATCGGGTCGCGTCGCTGATCCTGGTCTCGACGAGCCCCACCGCCGGGCCAGGCGATCCGGACCTACCCGAGATGTCCGAGGAACTACGAGCCTCCTTCGCAGAAGAGGCCCCCGAGCCGGACTGGTCGGATCGGGACGCCGTGATCGACTACATGGTCGAAGGCGAGCGCCCGTTCGCGGGCTCTCGTCCCTTCGACGAGGCGGCCGTACGCGAGATAGCGGCCCGCGCCTTCGATCGCACGGCCAACCTCGCCTCCGGCATTGCCAATCACGCGGGCATCGACACGGGAAGGCGCTGGAGGGAGCGACTCGGGGAGGTGAGCGCCCCCGCGCTCGTCATACACGGCACCGAGGATCCCATGTTCCCCTACGGCAACGCGGTCGCGCTGGCGAAGGAGGTACCCGGCGCCCGGCTGCTCGCGCTGGAGCGGGTGGGTCACGAGGTGCCCCATCGGGATCTGTGGGACGTCGTCGTGCCCGCGATATTGCGGCACACGGCGTCCGCAGCCTGAGAGCAGTCCACGACGCCGACCCAGGATGCCACCCGGAACTCCAGCGACCTCGGAACTACAAATCTCTGGCGCCCCTTGGCTATGACCCGCCCCTAGAAGGCCGCCCACAGGCGCACGGTCGCGTGGTGGGCGGACCACGCCCACCACACCGACTCGGCCCACAGGCGCGCGACCTCCCCGTACTCGGCCGGGTCGCGGGCCTCCAGCGCCCGCAGGACGGTGACCTCCCCCATCGAGGCGGGAGGCTCCAGCCACCGGAGGCCCAGCCTCCCCTCCTTGCCAAGCGAAGCCACCCGCTGTCGGGCGGCGTAGAGCCCCTCGAGGGGCGTCCCGCGCTCCAGCTGGAGGTGGAGCGCGACCAGGTGCACGGCCACCGAGCGGACGGCCTGCGGGGAGGGCGCGCCCGGGTGCTGGGCGCAGTAGGCGTCCACGGAGAGCTGGTGGTAGCGCATGAAGCGGAAGTCTGAGGCCTCCCTCTCCGAGAGCTCACCGTAGGCCGCCCAGCACCCCGGCGAGGCCCCGATGTAGCGGTGGGTGGGGCCCTCGGGGTCCGGTACCAGCGCCCCGCATCCCGCACACGCCCTCAGGCCCGCTCGCTCGTCCATGCGCACCCTCCCCTCGATAAGTCCTTGCAGCTTAGGTTACCCCAAGCGGTACCTCGACAAGAGCACACGCCTATCCACCGGAGTGCTCGGAAGGGGTGCTCTGCGAGGTTGTGCCCGGAAGCGTCGCCCTGCCGTCGCGGGTAATATCCGTCCGTAACCTACCGAAAGGTCAACCTGTGCGGCCAACGATCCGGCCATTCGAAGACCGAGATGCCGAGGAGATAGTCGGCCTCTCGCTCAGGGCGTGGGAGCCGGCTTACGCCTCCCTCGAGCGGGTCTTGGGCGCCGAGATCTTCCGGCGCCAGCACCCCGACTGGTGGGAGGACCAGCGGCGGGCGGTGCGGAGCGTCCTCGCCGCGAACAAGGGGAACGTGTGGGTCGCCGAGGCTGACCCCGTGGCGAGGGCGGGCGCCGTGGCGGGCTTCGTGGCCGTGGAAACCGACCACCCCGAGGAAGGCATGGGCGAGATCTCCATGCTGGGCGTCGAACCCGACCGCCAGGGCGCGGGCATAGGCACCGCCCTCACCATGTTCGCACTCGAAAGGCTCAAGGAAGCGGGGATGGGGGTGGCGATGGTCGAGACAGGGGGGGACCCCGGACATGCCCCCGCGCGGCGCGCCTACGAGAAGGCCGGTTTCACGCTCCTGCCCATAGCACGCTACTTCAAGAACCTGTAGACACGAAGAACGACAAACCTCCATTCGCCGGTGCGCGTGGAAGAGGTCTCGGAACTTGGCTGTAGGGGGTTCTCCGAAGTTCGCGCCTCAGGCCGAGAGGGGGCCACGCGGGCCTCGACCCTGTAGCTCGGTCGGCCTACGCGGGGTACGTCGCGCCCCCGGACGGGAAGCTCCGCTCGATCCAGCCGACCGCGTGCTCGAGGAGCTCACGCGCGCCGAACAGGTGGGCCGTCGCGTCTCCGACCGGCCCGTCCCTCCCGGCCCCCGCGGCAAGTGCCGAGCGCGCTATGTGCGCTATGTAGTCCTCCCCGCCTATGACGCGCCCGTAGGGCAGGGCGCCTTCCCCAGTGTCGATGTCCGAGAAGGTCCGCCACACGCGCTCCCCGTCCACGACCACGGGCATCCCGTAGCTGACCCGACGCTTGTCCGGAACCCTCGCCACGGCCTCCGCGTGATGGATCAAGGTGACTGTGTCCAGTGGCGCACCCAACATCAGCACCTGGCCCCCGAGTTCGACCAGCCTCGCGTAGGGCGTGCCCGCGCCGTATGGGTTGTCGTAGGGGTGCCCCGCGGTGAGCTCCCCGGCGAGACGCCCCACCGCCGCCACGCCCGCCTCAGGGTGACCGCTGTGGCGGGAGCCCGGCCAGGTCCTCAGGGCCTCGGCCACCCGCCCGTGGTCGCGGCTGGAGAGCGCGACGCGCGGGTCGTAGGCCGGGTGCTCCTCGAGGTAGATGCGCCTCGCCTCCGCGTCGAGGGCGCCGAGGTCGTCGGGCGGGGCGTCCTGCCAGCCGGTGTAGGCCATGAGCGTCCCGTCTGGTCCCACGGCGTCGAGCAGGGCGCGCACGACGGTCTCCGCCCCGCCGACCACGCGGCCGAGGGCGCTCATCCGGCAATGGACCATCGCCAGCCCGCCCGGTCTTAGTCCGAGATTCTCCAGATCGAGAGCGAGCCGTGCTCGCGTCGGTAGCATGCCCCACACGGTAGCAGGAGCGCTGGAGGTCGGCCAATGCCCGCGACGACGAACTATCACCACCGGTAATTGGGTTAGCTCCCGGGGAACGTATTCGAGGCCGAAGGCAGGCGCATAATAGCGCCTGCCTCCACTCTCGACCCTATTCACTCGAGTACGTGGAAGGGGGGCTCGGAACTTCGCCTTGAAGAGATTCTCCAAAGTTCGCCTGGCCCACGCTAGGTAGGCCTGCGGAAGACCCGTTGGATTGCGTGGTCGGTGCCTTATCCTTCGTGGGCTGGTCGCGAAACGCAAAGGGTGCGCGTGGAGGGAGGTCCACCATGGCCAAGCTGGTCTACTCGGCGATCGCGTCGCTCGACGGCTACGTCGCCGACGAGGACGGTAACTTCGACTGGGCCATGCCGGACGAGGAGGTGCACGCCTTCATCAACGACCTCGAACGACCGGTTGGGTATTACCTTTATGGGCGCCGTATGTACGAGACGATGGTAGGTTGGGAGACCGACCCCACCCTCGCCGACCAGTCGCCGCTCATGCGCGACTTCTCGGAGATCTGGCAAGCGGCCGACAAGGTCGTGTACTCTAGAACACTGGAGGCAGTGTCAACCTCCAAGACGCGGATCGAGCGGGGCTTCGACCCCGAGGCGGTGCGGCGGATGAAAGGGTCGGTGGGGCGCGACCTTGCCGTGGGCGGCGCCGATCTCGCCGCCCAAGCTTTCGGAGCCGGGCTGGTCGACGAGTGCCACCTGTTCATCGTACCCGTCGTGGTGGGGGGCGGCAAACGGTCCCTCCCTGACGGCATCCGCCTGGAGCTCGAGCTGCTTGACGAGCGCCGTTTCGGAGGCGGCATGGTTTACCTCCGCTACCACACCGAGACTTAAGGAGACGGTTCTTCCGCCTGCTCCGTCTCCAAAACGCCCGGGACCTGTAGGCAACCGGTCGCGGCGCGCACCTCTTCGTATTCACCAAATTGCATGGAAGGGCAATCGTCGGAACTTGGCGAGGTCTGGTCCTTTACCGAGCGGCCTTCTCGTGTGCGGGCCGGCTGGCTCAAGGGTCTTGCGAGGGTGCTATTTGCGTACCTGGATGCCCCCCGGCGGGGCTGCTATGCTCGCGCGTGTCCGGGCGACGAGGGGGAAGGTGCGCGAAGAACCGATGTCCGTCAAGCGGGAGCGGGGCGCCTTCGTCCGGGACCCGATCACCTGGACGGCCTACGGGCTTGTGGGCTACTTCGCCTTCACGATGACCGTACTCGGGCCGATCATGCCGTTCCTCCGTGAGGAGCAGGGCCTCGGCTACGCCGCGGCAAGCCTCCACTTCAGCGCCTTCGCGCTCGGCGGCGTGCTCGTCGGCCTCCTCGGGGACCGAGTCCTGGTCCGTTGGGGCAGGAGGGAGGCGCTCTGGGGAGGGGCGGCCGGCATGGCCCTAGGCGCCCTGCTGCTGGTCCTGAGCCCCGGCGTATGGGCTACCGTCCCCGCCGCGCTCTCCATGGGCGTCTGCGGCGCCCTGCTGCTCGTCGCCTCAGAGGCGCTGCTCTCCGACAAGCACGGCCCGTGGTCGGCGGTTGCCCTCTCGGAGTCCAACGTCGCGGCCAGCGCCTGCGCCATCTCGGCCCCGCTGCTCGTCGGTGCCTTCGCCGCGTCGGGCTTCGGCTGGCGCCCGGCGCTTGTGGCCCCAGTTGGGGCGCTCGCCCTCTTAGCCGCCCTCTCCTTTTTCCGGTCGGCGGGTCCCCCGGAGCGCGATGTCGCCGGGGAGGGCGGCGCGCCGACCGGGCTGCGGGCGTTGCCGCCCCGGTACTGGGCGTTCTGGGCACTCGTTACCTTGGGTGTGGGCTCGGAGTGGTGCGTCGGGTACTGGGGGGCGGACTTCCTCGCGGGCACCGTTGGCCTCACCCGCCCGGGGGCGGCGACGGCCTTGACCCTCTTCTTCGTCGCCATGCTGGCCGGGCGCCTCCTGGGCAGCCGCCTCGCGCGCGCCCTGCCCCCGGCGACGCTCTTGGCCGCGACCCTCTGCGTCGCCCTGGCGGGCTTCCCCCTGCTCTGGCTCTCCGGGGGGACCGCCCCTACCCTCCTAGGCCTCTTTCTCACCGGGTTCGGCATCGGCAGCGTCTACCCACTGGGCGTCTCGGCGGCCCTGGCCGCGGCCCCAGGCAACGCCGACGCCGCCGCGGCCAGGCTCGCGGTCGGCGGGGGCGGCGCGGTCCTCATAGCACCGTTCGCGCTAGGGGCGCTGGCCGACCGGGTCGGCATAGGGACCGCGTTCGGGGTCGTCGCGCCCATGCTGCTGGCAGCCGTCGCCCTGGCGCTGGGCGCGGGCCGCGGACGCGTTTACTGAGCAATTAAAGGCGTTGACGGCGGGTTAGGAGGACCCTTCAGTGTCACCACACGCTGTGCCCGTCTCGTTGGCGCTCGCTCGTGTCGCAAGGGCGCCTTCGTCTCCCCAGCGTACGGGTGTGTGGGGGCTCACGGTGTAGGGTCCACGCGGCTACTAGAACGCGCAGTAAGGATTTAGTCTTCAACGGATCGTGGGAGCAAGGATATGATCGAGCGTGGCTTCGCCGGGGGGTGCATGGATGCGACCTCGTGCTGAGGAAATGGTCGTGGTGATCACCGGGGCGTCCCGCGGCATCGGGCGGGCAACGGCGAGGCGCTTCGCCGAGCGTGGCGCCTCGGTGGTCCTCGCGGCACGCTCGGAGGGGGCGCTGCTCGAGGCCGCCGCCGAGTGCGAGGCCCGTGGCGGGGAGGCCCTCGCCGTGCCGACGGACGTGGCGGAGTGGGGGAGCGTCGAGGAACTGGTGCGTCGGGCCGTCGAGCGGTTCGGCCGCATCGACGTGTGGGTCAACAACGCGGTACTCGCGGCGGTCGGCAGGCTCGAGGAGGTCCCGCCCGAGGCGAACCGGCGGGTCGTCGAGGCAAACCTGCTGGGGTACGTCTACGGGGCGCAGGCCGCGCTTCCGCGCTTCAGGGAGCAGGGCTCCGGCGTGCTCATCAACATGTCGTCTGGCTTCGGGCTCGTGGGGGCGCCCTACGCGGGCGCCTACACGGCCACCAAGTTCGCCCAGCGCGGCCTCGCCCAGGCCCTGAGGGGCGAGCTGCGCGGCACCGGCATCCATGTGTGCACCATCATGCCTGGCGGCGTGGACACCCCCGCCTACCGGCTCGCCGCGAACTACTCGGGGCGGGCGATGGGGTTCGATGGGTTCCTCGCGAGCCCCGAGAAGATCGCCCGCGTGGTCGTGCGGTGCGCCGAGAGGCCGCGGCCTGAGGTGGTCGTTGGCAACTCCGTGAGAACCCTGAGACTCGCGCACGCCCTCGCGCCGCGGATCGTCGAGCGCGCCGCGGCGCGGACGGTCGAGCGCGGTCTCTTGCGCCAGGAGCCGGCGGAGTCCTCCCCCGGAAACCTCTACGAGTCTTCCGCGGAATGGGCTTCGGCGGACGGCGGGTTCAACCAGGGAGCTAAACGTCGGGCCGCGCTCAAGGCGCGACGCGCAGCCGCCATTGGGGCCTCCGTGCTCGGCCCGGGCATCCTGACCTGGCTCTTGCTTCGCAAGGAGCAGAGCCGACGCGGGGGTTGAGCTGGAGCCGGTGGGGAAGAGCTATGTCAACCATCTGCACCTTCTCCACCCGCTCCGAGGCTGACGCTTGTTGCTAACATAAGAACGAGGCTTGACCGCCTCGATGGCTTATCGACGACGAGAGGTTCTGGATGATCGCTGTCATTAACCGGTTACCAGTGAAAGAAGGCCTGGCCGACCAGGTCGTCGAGCGGTTCGCGAATGGTCGGGGGTTCGTGCAGGACTTTCCGGGCTTCGTTTCGATGGAGGTCCTGCGCTCCGAGGAAGCGGACGAGGTCATGGGGATCACGCGCTGGGAAGACAAGAATGCCTTCGATTCCTGGGTCCGTAGCGATGAATTCAAGACGGCGCACGGCAGGGGGGGCGGCACGGGGATGCTGCGAGGGCACCCTCAGATGGGCACCTACGAAGTCGTCGTAGTGCGCGAGCCGGGGCTACCGCAGAGCTGACAAAAAGGAGGCGCGGCGCGGGCCTGACGGTCATTGAGGATCGGGGTCCGCGTCACAGCTCATGGGGAGTCTAGCAGGCAACGAAGAACGGGCCGACGACCTTCGGTTTATCCAGTCGAGCGCGGACACTAAGATAGTGGCCCTTAAGCGCGAACTCGTGGTCCAACTGTTCACACAGGACGGCCCGTTCTGGGAGGCGGTGAGGGACGTCCGCGACCGTTGGGGGGTCGAGGCCAGTGCCCAATTGCCCCCACACCCCGTACACTGGACGTTGTCGCCGCCCGGGCTACCCGACCCGCAGAAGGAGCTAGAAGAGTGGCTCGACACGTCGGAGGCCTGGAGCAAAGACCTGGAGTCGATCGCACGCAGCGTCATCCCCGAACGATACATCGGCAATAAGTTCCGTCCCGACTGGGGCTCTTTCGTCTCCGCGTGCGTTTGGTGCGACCCGCCGGCGCGACCCAGAGGGCGAGGGCCTAGAAGAGCGTCACGCGTCCCTCACGAGGCGACTGGCGTCCAAGCGGGGCGAGAAGGATCGCTACGTCAAGCTCTACGCTCAGGGGCTCGTTGACGACGAGGAGCTCGAGGGCCACCTGGCCGACCTCAAGAACCAGGTTGAGAACCTCAAGATGCTGGTCGCCGCCGTCGAGGTCGACCTGGCGGCCAAGGACGAGCGAGCGCTCGTAGCCCGGACCACCGAGGCGTGGCTACTCACGCTGAGGGAGAACCTCGCGGACGTTGAGCAGGACACAGAGGGGGCGTTCGGGGCCCGCCGCGAGCTAGCGACGCTGCTGGTGGAAGGGATCACCGTGAGCCGGGGCGAGGACGGCCGCCCGAGGGTCGAGATCACCTACCGGTTCGGGCCACCCGAGCCCGGGCCGGGCCAAGCGGCGCGGGAAAGTGCGCTTGATGTAGAGGACTCTGAGCTGCCGTCCACGAAGTGCCTGGACCGGTCGAGGTTTCCGCGCCCGTCGGCATCTTCCTGCAGCGCATGGGGCACCTTCTGCCACACGCCGGAAGCGGTCCACCAGTAGAAGCGGCTGGCGGCCGTCTTCCAGCACACCCCCGCGTCGGCCGGCAGGTCCCGCCACGGTGCGCCGGTGCGCAGCAGCCACAGGATGGCGTTTACGACCACACGATGATCTTTGGCCGGTCGCCCCCGCATCGGCCTCTGTGGAGGAAGCAGCGGCAAGAGCTGCGCCCACTGCCCGTCCGCAAGCTCGTCCTTCATGGCCGCGCGCCTCTTCGGGTTGCCGTTGGCGCGGCTAGAAGTAGCGCGACCCTTCGACGATCTCCCCCCAGGGGACGTAGGAGGCCTCCACCGCCGAGCGCGCCGTGCGCTGCAGGTACTCTCGCACCAGCCGGTAGCCCATCGAATAGCCGACGAAGTCCGGCAACCCGCGGGGATCATAGCCGAATTGCGGAGCCGCCCAGTCCCCGAATATGTAGCCGCGAATCTCGTTGAAGCCGCTTACCTCCAGGGCGTCTCGCATGCCCGGCCGCGCCGTTTCCAGCTCGTCCTCGGTAAGCGCCTTCGTCCACGGTCCGAGCAACTCCTCGCCGAACCTCTCCGCGGCGAACGCCTCGGCGAGTCCTTCCAGAACCAAGTACTGCCCGACGGTGGTCGTCTCGTCCCAAGGCTCGAAGGCCAAGCGCACTTTGTGGTGCAACTCGTGAACGGCCAGGGCCGGCAGACGCGGCAGGTTGTAGTCCGTGGGCCACACGTAAGCCAGTATCCAGTCGGAGAAGGACGCCCCGCCCATGTACCCTGCATGGCGCTCCATCAGGTCGGGCGTCCGGGGATCGGCCAGCGCCAGGGCAAAGGTCACGCCCTCGAAGTCCACTCCATGCTCTTGCGGGCTGAGCGCCTCCAAGGCCGACTCCTGTGCCCGCACGCACCCAGCAAAGGAGTCTCTCTTGTCTAGCTCGGCCAGGGCGTCGATGCCCTCCCCGGCATCGGAGTCGGGATCGTAGAGGCCGATGAGACGCGCCGCCGCCAGGGCGGGATCGCCTCCCTCGCCCGATCCCGAGGCCGCCCCCGCGGGCATGAAGCTCATTATGTGCTCCCACAACGGCCTCAAGGGCTCCATCACCCGCTCGCTGTAAAGGGCTCGTCTGCCGGTGGCTGGAGCGAGGAGCGCGCTGCGCTGCCCTTCCAAAACGTCAATGGTCTTTACCTCCGGCATATCTTTTACCTCCCGTGTTCGCGTACCCGTCCGGCTTTAGACGGTTCGTCGGATAACATAAGGTCTCCTGTCGGTGGAGAGTCAAGGGAGAGCCCGTGGATTCGGGAAAAGAAGCGCCGTACAGCATCGGTAGACTGGCCCGCATGAGCGGGGTGACGGTGAAGGCCATTCGACACTACTCGGACGTGGGTGTTTTGCCCCCTTCGGGGATCACCGAGGCCGGCTACCGCATGTACTCCGAGACGGACCGCTCGCGTCTCCAACTGATCCGCACGCTGAGGGCCGCCGGCTTCGGACTCTCGGAGATAGGTGCCATCCTCGAAGAGGAGAGCGAGGCGTCGGACGCGCTCAGGTTACAGATGGAGACCTTGGACCTCCAGATACGGACCTTGCGCAGGCGCCGTAAGCTGCTCGAATCCGCTCTCGAAAGCGGCGCGGAAGACGAGCAGCGCTACCCCGACCGGGCACAGGCGCTCGGGGTGCTCGAGGCGAAGGAACGGGAGGCCTTCCTCGCCGAACATCTGGAAAGAGGCCTCCAAGGTGCCCCCGTGGATCCCGAGGCGAAAGCCGGATTCTGGCGAGCGATCGTGTCCGGCATGCCCGAGGAGTTCGACGAGGAGCAGCTCGCGGCTTGGACGGAGCTCGCGAAGCTGGCCTCGGACGATAGCTTCGTCGCAGCCCTCAAGAACCAAACGAAACCCGTCTCGGAGACGGCCGAGGAAAACCTCGACACCACCGGCTGGAACGAGGCCGTGAATACCGCGATCGGTAGAGCCAAGTCGGCCATTCGAGAGGGACGTCCCCCGACCGGAGAGTACGGGCAGGGCGTTGTCGCGGACTGGGTAGATGCCTCTGCGCGTGCCGCAGGCAAACGGGACGATGCGCGCTTCGCTGAGCGGATGCTCTCCCATCACGAGCGAACGTACGATCCGCGCATGGAACGCTATTGGGAGCTGATCGCTACCCTGAAGCAATGGGAGTACGATGCCACCATGGCGCAGGCCTACGGCTGGCTCGTCGAGGGTCTACGTTGGCAAGTAACGGAGCCTCCGAGCAGCGTCGGCGACGATAGAATCCATGTTGATTTTGCAGACAGGCCCTAGTCCTCCTTAAGGTAGTGGGCCGGGCCTCGGGAGTGTTGGCGCACTCGCCGGGGCCATCTCTTTATGCAACGACCTAATTGTACACTATAGACTTGTTTTTGTCTATATATTGTCTAAAATCATCTATAAATTGGCGCGCGAAGACAGGAGGCGTAGGATGCTCACCGACGTGAAAATAGACGGAGTAAAAGTCAGGACTGCAAGGGAAGAGAATTTCTTCTCCCAGCGCGAGTTGGCCGACAAGGCCGGCATCAACCACAACACGGTCTGGCGGATAGAGGGCGGCGACTCCATCGAGGTCCACCCGCGCACCATCCGCAAGTTAGCGGAAGCCCTCTCCGTAGATCCCGCGTCCCTCACCCCCGGGCAGTAGCTATGCCCAACTTCAGCGGCCACGGCCCGAAGACAGCCGTCCTCTACGCCCGCGTCTCCACCGACGAGCAGGCCCGCAGCGGCTACTCCCTGGCCCAACAGATAGAAGCCCTCAGGGCCTACGCCGCCGCCGAAGGCTACGAGGTCTTGGAAGAGGTAGTGGACCCGGGGCAGAGCGGGGCTTCCCTGGAGAGGCCCGGCATGGACCGGGTGCGGGACCTCGTAGCGGCCGGCGGCGTCTCCATCGTGCTGGCGCAGGACCGCGACCGCTTCGCCCGCGAGCCCGCCTACCTCTTCTACCTGCGGGAGGAGTTCTCCGAGTGCGGGACTGAGCTGAGAGCGCTTAACGACCGCGCAGACGGGAGCCCCGAAGGCGAGTTGACTACCGGCATCCTCGACCAGATCGCGCGCTACGAGCGACTCAAGATCGCGGAGCGCAGCCGCCGGGGGAAGCTCAGGAAGGCGCGGGAGGGCAAGGTGATCGCGACCAAGCGCCCACACTTCGGTTTCCGCTACAACGCTACTAGGGACGGCTACGAGGTCGAAGAGGAGTCGATGTACGTCGTGGGGCGCA
>CADCUW010000452.1 GCA_902805985.1 uncultured Rubrobacteraceae bacterium | reverse complement strand
GCCTCACTGGTGGCGGCCGTCTACGCCATCGTCGGGGCCGCCACCAACCCGCCCGCCGTCTCCGGGATACTGCTCCTGCTCTCCGCGGGGCTCATGGCGTCGTTCCTCGTCGTCGAGCGGCGGAGCAAGGCGCCGCTCGTGCCGCCGGGCGTCTTCGCCCGCTCGCGCAACCTCACCGTGAGCAACGTGGTCATGGCGCTGGCCGTCGTGGGGATGGTTGGGTGGTTCTTCTTCAGCGCCCTCTACCTCCAGCGGGTCCTCGGCTACGACTCCCTCGGAACGGGGCTCGCCTACCTGCCGGCGACGATCGCGCTCGGCGTTATCTCCCAGGGCCCCGCGGCGAGGGCCGTGAACCGCTTCGGCATCAAGCCGACGATCATCGGCGGGCTCGGCCTGATGGCCCTGGGCCTCCTCCTCTTCGCGCGGGCGCCGGTCGGGGGGAGCTTCCTCATCGACGTTCTGCCGGGGATGCTCGTCCTCGGCGTGGGGGCGGCGTTCGGGTTCATGGCCGTGATCCTGGCCTCGACCTCCGGCGTTCCCGAGAACGAGGCCGGACTCGCCTCGGGCCTCGTCAACACCTCCCAGCAGATGGGCGGCGCTTTGGGCCTCGCGGCGCTCGCCGCCGTGGCCGCCGCCTACACCGCGCTCATCGCCGGCCCCGGCACCGTGGACGCCCTCAACGCCGGCTACCACGCCGCCTTCCTCACCGGCGCCGGCTGCGTCCTGCTCGGCATCCTCTTCGCGGTCGTCGGGCTCAAGGACGTCCGCCCCGGCGACGGCCCCTAGGAGATCCCGAACCGCCCGCACGACCACCGTCGGTATTAGGGCAGTTCTCCTAAAGGGTGGGTTCTAGGCTCTAGGTTTTAGGCTCTAGGGGTGGTAGGTCGGGCGGGCTCCCGACCACCCACCCCTAGAACCTCGTGCCTAGAACCTCGTGCCTCGAACCTAAAGCCCTACGATACGCGCAATCTTTTCGCAAACCGCCTTAACCGCGTCAGCGCCCGTTGCTTTGACCGGCCGATGAACCCCGAAGGAATGCTCGACGAATAGAGTTCCGCCGGCCTGCTATATTGCCCCGACGCCCAGCGTTCGCTTCAGGGAAGGGGAGAGTATCCGTGAGCACCGTACCGCGTCCCGAGTACCCGCGCCCGCAGTTCCGCCGCCGGGACTGGACCAACCTCAACGGCGAATGGCGCTTCGCCTTCGACGACGGGGACGTCGGTCTCGCGGAGCGCTGGCAGGACGTTGCCGCCGGCCTGGAGGGTCCTCCTTTCGACCGCGCGATAACCGTCCCTTTCTGCTACCAGTCGAAGCTCTCCGGGATAGGCGAGACGGCCTTCCATGACGTCGTCTGGTACGCGAGGACCTTCGAGCACCCGCCCGGGGGTGACGACGGGCGTCTGCTGCTCCACTTCGGGGCGGTCGATTACCGGGCGACGGTCTGGGTCAACGGCGCGTTCGTCGCCTCGCACGAGGGGGGGCACACGCCGTTCTGGGCGGACGTCACGTTTGCGTTGCGGGATGGGGAGAACGTGCTGGTCGTCAGGGCCGAGGACCCTTCCCGGGACGCGACGATCCCGCGCGGCAAGCAGTACTGGAAGGAGGAGTCCGAGGGCATCTTCTACACCCGCACCACCGGCATCTGGCAGACGGTCTGGCTGGAGCCGGTGAGCCGCCGCCGCGTGGGCTCCCTCCGCCTTACCCCGGACGTGGACCGGGCGAGCCTGGACGCCGAGGCCAGCGTCGAGGGCTTCGAGCCCGGCATGACCCTGCGAATGGTCGTCCTCTTCGACGGAGACGAGGTGCTTGACGACAGGGTGACGGTGACGGGTCCCGTGGTGCGGCGGAGCCTGCCCCTGATCCGGGCCGGGGAGGCCCCCGACACGCCGCACCTCTCCCGGTGGCCGGGCGCGAACCTCTGGTCTCCCGAGGAGCCGAACCTCTACGACCTCCGCTTAGAGTTGCTGGACGCGGACGGTGGGGCGCTTGACGCCGTGGAGAGCTACTTCGGCGTGCGCAAGATAGAGGTTAGGGACGGCGAGGTCTTCCTGAACAACCGCCCGTACTACCAGCGTCTCATCCTCGACCAGGGCTACTTCCCCGAAGGCATCCTCACCGCCCCCTCAGACGACGACCTGCGCCTGGACGTCGAGCTCGCCAAAGAGATGGGCTTCAACGGCGCGCGCAAGCACCAGAAGGTCGAGGACCCGCGCTGGCTGTACTGGGCCGACACTCTAGGGTTTCTCGTCTGGGGTGAGATGGCGAACTCCTACCAGTACTCTGACGACTCCGTCCGGCGCATAACCTCGGAGTGGCAGGAGGCCGTCCGGCGGGACTACAATCACCCCTCGGTCGTCGCGTGGGTCCCGATGAACGAGAGTTGGGGGGTCCCGAGCCTTGGCACGGACCCGGCCCAGAGGGAGCACCTGCTCGCCCTCTACCACCTCACCCGCTCGCTGGACGGGACCCGCCCCGTCGTCTCCAACGACGGCTGGGAGCACGCCACAACCGACCTCTGCAACATCCACGACTACCGCGACGCCGCGGCGCTCGCGCGGACCTACGCAACACCCGAGTCCGCGGTCTCCGCCCTCCCGGCCGGGCGTCCGATCTACGCCCCCGGCCACAGCTACCGCGGGGAGCCCATCCTCCTCACGGAGTTCGGCGGCATCGCCTTCGCCGGGGAAGAGGGGGGCTGGGGATACAGCACCGTCACCGACGCCGGGCAGTTCCTGGATCGCTACGAGGCCATGATCGACGCCCTCCTCGCGAGCGGCCCCGTGCGGGGCTTCTGCTACACGCAGCTCACGGACATCGAGCAGGAGGTCAACGGCCTGCTCACCTACGACCGCAAGCCCAAGGCAAGCTTCGAAAAGATCCGCGCCATCACCACGAAGGCGAGGCCCTAGAGCCCAGAGTCGCCCCCCACCACCCCCCGTAGGGGCGGGTTTCAAACCCGCCCGCGCCCGAGGAAAGACGAAACCAGGGAACCACCGACCCGGGCGCGGACCACGCCCACTGGCTCTAGTCGGCGACGACCACGCGGACGCCGGCGAGCTCTATCTCGCGCAGCACAGCCGGCGGCGCCCCCGCGTCGGTGACGAGGACGTCCACCCTGTCGAGCGGGATGATCTTGGCGAGCGCCACCACGCCGAGCTTGGTGTGGTCGGCGACGACCACGACCCTCTGGGCCGCCTCGACGAGGCAGCGGTCCGTCTCGGCCTCGGCGGTGTTGGGCGTTGTGAGCCCCGCGTCCGGGTGTACCCCGTGAACCCCAAGGAAGAGCACGTCTGCGTTGAGCGTCCTTAGCGTTCTGTCGGCGAAGGGACCTACGAGGGCGTCCGAGGGGGTGCGGAAGGAGCCGCCGGAGAGCAGGATCCTCTCCCACCCCGCCTCTTGGAGCGTGAGCGCGATGTTGGTCGAGTTGGTGACGAACGTGAGGTCCTTGTGCCCCCGCCCCAGCGCCTCGGCCACGTGCCAGGTCGTCGTACCCGCGCTGAAGGCCACGGTGTCGCCATCCCCGGCCAGCCCCGCCGCCGCCCGCGCTATGGCCTCCTTCTCCGGGCGGTTGAGCGCCCGCTTCTGGACGAAGTGGGGCTCCGAGGCGGTCTTCGGGATGGGTACCGCGCCCCCGTGGACCTTCCGAAGCAGGTTGCGCGCGGAGAGCTCCTCGAGGTCGCGCCTGACCGTCATGTCCGAGACCCGTAGCCGCTCGGAGAGGTCCGAGACGGAGACGCCGCCCGCCGTCTCAAGCTCGTCCAGTATCGCCCGTCGTCTCTGCTCCGCCAGCACCAGGGACCTCCCTCAGCGTGTCCGGCCCCACTATAACGGAGAAAAGATACGAACAGAATACCTGTTGGCGAACGTTG
>CADCUW010000451.1 GCA_902805985.1 uncultured Rubrobacteraceae bacterium | reverse complement strand
GGGGCGGGGAGCGGGAAGACCCGCGTGCTGACGCACAGGATCTCCTACCTCATAGACCAGGGGCTCGCGGCCCCCGAGGAAGTCCTCGCCATCACCTTCACCAACAAGGCCGCCCGCGAGATGAAGGACCGCGTCGCCCTCCTCGTAGGCCCCGACTCCCGCAAGATGTGGGTCTCGACCTTCCACGCGTTCTGCGCCCGCATACTCAGGGTCCACGCCGAAAAGCTCGGCTACAAGCGCGAGTTCACCATCTACGACGGCGCCGATCAGGTCAGGCTCGTAAAACGGTGCATCGTCGAGCTCGGCAAGGACCCGAAGAGGTTCAGCCCGCGCTCCTTCCAGGCCCAGATCAGCTCCGCCAAGAACGTGCTCATGAGCCCGGATGACTTTCTGCGCAAGTCCGAGGGCTACATCGCCGAGAACGTCGCCGAGGTCTACGACCTCTACCAGAGGCGCCTCTACGAGAACAACGCCATGGACTTCGACGACCTCATAATGCAGACCGTTGCCCTCATAGAGCTCTTCCCCGAGGTCCGCGAGCGCTACCAGACCCGCTTCAAGTACATCCACGTCGACGAGTACCAGGACACCAACCACGCCCAGTACCGTCTCGTGAACGTCCTCGCTGCCAAACATCGTAACTTGTGTGTCGTCGGCGATGACGATCAGTCGGTGTACAGCTGGCGAGGGGCGGATATCCGGAACATCCTGGACTTCGAGCGGGACTATCCTGAGGCGAAGGTCGTCAAGCTGGAGCAGAACTACCGCTCGACCCAGACCATCCTCGACGCGGCGAACGCGGTGGTCGCGAACAACGCTTCGCGCAAGGCGAAGGCGTTGTGGACGGCCGGGGGCGAAGGGGAGCGCATCAGGGTGTTCGCGGCTTCGGACGAGTACGCGGAGGCGCGGTTCGTGGTCTCTGAGGTCGAGAAGTTGACGGGGCGGGGGGAACCGGCGCGGGAGATCGCGGCCTTCTACAGAACGAACGCGCAGAGCCGGGCTCTGGAGGACGTGCTGGTGCGGGAGGGGGTTCCGTACCAGATCGTGGGCGGGGTCCGCTTCTACGAGCGGGCCGAGATCAAGGACGCTATGGCCTACCTCGCCGTGATCTCGAACCCCGCCGACTCGGTCGGCCTGGAACGCATAATAAACGTCCCGAAGCGGGGCCTCGGCAACACCTCCGTCGCGAAGCTCCAGGACCACGCCCGCCTGAGCGGCACCACGCTCTACGAGGCGCTCGCCGAGGCATCTGAGGCCGGGCTCTCGGGCAAGGCGGCGAAGGCGTGCGCGTCTCTGCGGGAGCTTTTCGAGGGGTGGCGGGTCGCGGCCAGGGAGGTGCCGCCCACCGAGGTTATAGGGGCCGTCCTCGACGAGTCCGGGTACCGCGGGGAGCTCAGGAACGAGAACACGATAGAGTCCGAGTCCCGCCTGGAGAACCTCGAAGAGCTCATAAACGCCGCCCGCGAGTACGAGCGCGTCGAGCCGGAACCTACCCTCGACGGCTTCTTGCAGGAGCAGGCGCTCTACACCCAGCAGGACTCCATCACGTCGGAGGGTGGCAGCGTCACCCTGATGACGCTCCACAACGCGAAGGGGCTCGAGTACGACCATGTCTTCGTGGTCGGGATGGAGGAGGGGACGTTCCCGCACGCCCGCTCGCTCGACGAGCAGAACCTCGAAGAGGAGCGCAGGCTCGCCTACGTCGGCATCACGCGAGCCCGTAAGACGCTAACGCTAACGCACGCCAAGCTCCGGTCCAACTGGGGCGAGCGCGAGTACCGGATGCCCTCGCGCTTTCTCTCGGAGATACCAGACGAGTACAAGTCCGGCACCGTGCCTACGGGGTCCGCCTCGGGGCGCGGCGGCTGGGGAATGGCGTCGTTCGGAGGGCGCTCCGGGGGCTTCCGGCAGGCGGCTCCTTCGGGTGTCTCCTACAGCGCGGGGGAGAGGGTCAGGCACGCCAAGTTCGGGGTCGGGCAGGTCGTCGAGGCCTCGGGCGGGAAGGTGGTCGTCAGGTTCGGGGCCGACGAGAGGACCTTTGTGCCCGAGATGGCGCCGCTCAGCAAGGTATGAGAACAGCGACCCGCCGCGCGGCGGCGTAACAGGAGAACTAGCAATGCCACACGTCTACGTTACAGGCCACAAAAACCCTGACACCGACACGATAGCCTCGGCCATCGGGTACGCGGAGTTCAAGAACCTCGTGGACCCCGAAAACGAGTACGCGCCGGCGCGCCTCGGCGACGTCAACCCGCAGACGGCGTGGGCCCTGGAGAAGAGCGGGGCGAAGTCCCCGAAGCGGATCCGGCACATAATGCTCAGGGTCAAGGACGTGATGGCGCGGGACGTGGCGATCGCCCACAAGAACGACCCGCTGCGCAACGTGGGCCTCACGATGGCCCAGCGGAACATAAGCCAGCTCCCCGTCGTGGACGACGACGGCTCGCTGGTCGGGATCATCTCCGAGCGGAACCTGGCGCGCATGTACGTGAGGGAGTCACGCGGTGCCTCCACTTTCGCGGACAGCCCGGTGAGCGTCGGGGCGATGGTCGAGGTGCTCGAAGGGGAGCTGCTCGTCGGGTCCGACCGCGAGAGCGAGGGCCAGCTGTGGGTCATCTCGATGGGCGTTGACTCGATGGGCAAGTCCATGAAAGAGGGGGACGTCGTCGTCGTGGGCGACCGCCCGGAGGCCCAGAGGCGGGCCATAGAGTTGGGCGCCGGGGTCCTCGTTATCTCCAACGGTGTGAGGCCCGAAGAAGAGGTGCTCCAGATGGCCGGGGAGCGGGGGACGGCCGTCGTCCTCTCGCCGCTCGACTCCTACGTGACGAGCCGGCTGATACAGCTCTCCGTCCCGAGCTGGGAGATCATGAGCGAGAGACCCCTCACCGTTCACCCGGACGACTTTATAACGGATATAACCGAGCAGGTGATGGAGGTCCACTACCGCGCCGCGATCGCCGTCGACGAGAACATGGTGCCCATAGGCGTCGTTACGAGGACGAACCTCCTGAACCCGAAGCCCAGGCGCATCCTTCTGGTGGACCACGCCGAGATCGGGCAGAGCGTCAAGGGTGTTGAGAAGGCCGACGTCGTCGAGATCCTGGACCACCACCACGTCGGCGACATAGAGACGTCCTCGCCGATACCGGCTACCTTCGACCCCGTAGGCTCGACGGCCACCCTCATCGTCGAACGCTTCAAGGCGGCTGGTCTCAGGCCGAAGGAATCGACCGCGAGGATGCTCCTGGCGGCGATCCTCTCAGACACCGTGATCCTGAACTCCCCGACCACCACCGAACGCGACCGCGAGGTCGTCAAGGTGCTCGAAGAGTTCCTCGACCTCGACGCGGAAGCCTTCGGCCGGGAGATGTTCGAAGCTTCGTCCGACGTCTCGGACCTCTCGGGGGAGGAGATCGTGAACCGCGACGCCAAGGAGTACGGCACGAGCTCGGGCGACAGGGTGAGCGTCTCCCAGATAGAGACCGTCGGGACCGGGCTCCTCGAGCGCACGGACGAGCTCGTCCGTGCGCTCGAAAGCCTCCGCGACGAGAACGGCTACGTCTTCTCCGCGCTAATGGTCACGGACATCACCCAGGGCGGCACCCAGCTCCTGTGCGTCGGGGACTGCTCCGCCGTGCACCACGCCTTCGACGCCCGGCCCCACAACGGCGTCATAGATCTCCCCGGCGTGATGAGCCGCAAGAAACAGGTCGCGCCCGCCCTGCTGACGATCTTATAGGTTCTCCTCTTATAGGTTCTGAGGTTTCAAGGCATTAGGTGTTGTGGAGAGACCCGGAGCCCGGCGATCCGCACCGGGAGCTGCTCTGGGACACGCCCGTGCGGCATACGATCCGCCGACCACTCCTCAAAACCCGGAGAACCTCAAAGCCCTACACCCAGATGCTCTAAGATGAGACGGCGTTTCGAAAGAGACGGCGTTACGAAAACACCCGGAGGTGGGAGATGATCTCGGAAGAACAAGTGCGGCACGTCGCCAGCCTGGCGCGGCTGGGGTTGACGGAGGATGAGATAAGGGAGATGGGGGGGCAGCTCGACGCGATACTCGACAGCATCGAGAAGATCCGGGAGCTCGACCTCACCGACACCCCGCCGACGGCGAACCCCCTGAACCTCTCGAACGTCCTCAGGCCCGACGAGCCCCGGCCCGAGCTCCCGAGCGAGGAGGCCCTCGCCCCGGCCCCCGACGCCGTCGACGACCTCTTCGCCGTGCCGAGGATCGACTGATGGAAGACCTGCTGAACCTTACCGCCCACGAGTTGTCGGAGAGGATATCGGCCGGCGAAGCCTCCGTCAGGGAGGCCGCCGAGGCTGCCAACGGGCGCGTCGAGGAGGTTGATGGCGACCTCAATTCCTTCGTGACGACGACCCCGGAGCTGGCGCTGGAGCGGGCGGGCCGGGTGGACGGGCGGCTGCCGGGCGGCGGCGTAAAGCCCTGGGAGGTCGTGCCCATTGCCGTCAAGGACGTCCTCTCGACGCGCGGGGTCAGGACGACGTGCGGGTCGAAGATCCTGGAGAACTTCACGCCCCTCTACGACGCCTCCGCGCTCGCGAACTTCGGCGGGGAGCCGGTGATGGTCGGCAAGTCGAACATGGACGAGTTCGCGATGGGCTCCTCCACGGAGAACTCCGCCTACGGCCCTACCCGCAACCCCTGGGACACGGGCAGGGTGCCGGGCGGCTCTTCGGGCGGCTCTGCTGCTGCGGTCGCGGCGGGGGAGGGCTGGTGGGCGCTTGGGACGGACACCGGCGGCTCCGTGCGCCAGCCGGCCGCCCTCTGCGGCATCGTGGGGCTGAAACCCACCTACGGGCGGGTCTCGCGCTACGGCCTGATCTCCTTCGGCTCCTCCCTCGACTGCATCGGCCCTATGACCCGCGACGTCAGGGACTCCGCGATGCTGTTGCAAGCGATCGCCGGCCACGACCCGCGCGACTCCACGAGCGCCAACGTCGAGATTCCGGACTACCTGGCCGGCCTCGAAGACGGCGTCGAAGGATTGCGGGTCGGGGTCGTCTCGGAGCTCATGGACGAGCGCATAGATGCCGGCGTGCGTGAGGTGACGAGCAGGGTCGCGGCTGGGCTCGAAGGGGCGGGGGCCGAGGTGGGCGAGGTCAACCTGCCGCACGCCTACTACGCGCTGGAGGCGTACTACATCATCGCGCCGGCGGAGGTCTCATCGAACCTGGCCCGCTTCGACGGGGTCCGGTACGGGCTTCGGGTGGGGGCGGACGGGGTGCACGAGATGTACCGGAAGACCAGGGAGGCCGGTTTTGGGGCTGAGGCGAAGCGCAGGATCATGCTCGGCACCTACGCCCTCTCCAGTGGCTACTACGACGCCTACTACGCCCAGGCCCAGAAGGTCCGAACCAGGATCATAGAAGACTTCCGCGCAGCATTCTCCCGCTACGACGTCCTCGTCTCGCCGACCTCGCCTTCCGTGGCGTTCGAGATCGGGGCCAAGACCGACGACCCGCTCGCGATGTACCTCCAAGATATCTGCGCCGTCCCCGCATCACTGGCCGGCGTCCCGGCCATAAGCGTCCCGGGCGGCCTCTCCGAAGGCCTCCCCGTCGGCGTGCAACTCATGGGCGACCACTTCACCGAAGGCATGCTCCTGCGCGCCGCCCGCGCCGCCGAACGGGCGGCGGGCTTCGAGTTCACGCCGCGTCCGTAACCGGACGTCGGAAGGGCCAGGCGGCTGCGCTATACTCCTTGCATGGTCGAGCGCGCCGCCACGCAGGGCTCCATGAGCGTAGAGGACTACCTGGAGATGGAGAAGACGGCCACCGTGCGCCACGAGTACGTGGCCGGCGAGGTCTATGCGATGGATGGGGTGAGCCGCCGGCACAGCAGGATCGCCGGAAACATCTTCCGAATGCTCGCCGTTGCGGCAGCCGGCGGACCGTGTCGCGTACACCAGAGCGACATGAAGCTTCAGGTTGACGACGTCTTCTATTACCCGGACGTGATGGTCGTCTACGAGGACGAACCCGATGACCCGTACTACGAGGATAGTCCCTGTCGGGTCGTCGAGGTAGTCTCCCAGAGCACGGAGAGCACGGAGAGCACGGAGAGCACGGACCGGCGCGAGAAGCTCGCCGCCTACAAGCTCGCCGCCTACAAGCTCGCCGCCTACAAGCGCGTCCCGGGCCTCAAGGGTTACCTTATCGTGGACCAGGACCGGATGTGTGTCGAGCGCCACTTCCGGGACGAGGAGGGCGCGTGGCGGAGGGGGGATCTCGTAGACGAGGGGCGTTTTTCCGTTCCGTGTCCGGAGATGTCTTTGACCCTGGCCGAGATCTACGAGGGGCAGTAGAACCGGATTCCTGGCGGTATTTGCCCGCGTCCCCGGTGCTAGAATATTTCCGAGCAGGCGACGCGCGGCGGAAGGCTACCACTTTGCAGACACAGGAGAGACGCACGTACCAGGCGGTCATAGGGCTCGAGTTCCACGTGCATCTGGCGACGCGGACAAAGATGTTCTGCGGCTGCCGGGTGACCTACGGGGAGCCGCCGAATACCCACACCTGCCCCGTTTGTCTCGGGCATCCCGGGGCGCTGCCCGTCGCCAACGAGAAGGCCATCGAGCTCGGGGTGATGGCGGGGCTGGCTTTGAATTGCGACGTCTCCGAGAGGGCCGTCTTCGCGCGCAAGAACTACTTCTACCCGGACCTTCCGAAGGGGTACCAGATCAGCCAGTTCGACGAGCCGATCTGCACGGGCGGCCACCTCGACGTCCCCCTTGGCGACGAGACCGTCCGGGTGGGCATCACGCGGTTGCACCTAGAGGAGGACGCGGCCAAGAACGTCCACGTCGGCACCTCCGGCCGGATGCACGGCTCGGTAGGCTCGCTCGTGGACTTCAACCGCGGCGGCACGCCCCTCATGGAGATCGTCACCGAGCCGGATATTCCGTCTCCAGAAGCTGCCCGCGCGACCGCCAACCACCTCAAGGACATCCTGAGGGCGATAGGCGTCTCCGAGGCGGACATGGAGAAGGGCCAGCTCCGCTGCGACGCTAACGTCTCCATCCGCAACCCCGACGGCTCCTTCGGCACCAAGACCGAGCTAAAGAACATGAACTCCTTCCGCTTCGTCGAGAAGGGCATAGCCGCCGAGCTCGCGCGCCAGCAGGAGATCCTGGCCGGCGGCGGGCGCGTAGAGCAGTCCACCCTCCACTACGACCCGGAGACCGACGAGGTCCACGAGCTTCGCAGCAAGGAGTTCGCCCACGACTACCGCTACTTCCCCGAGCCGGACCTCCTGCCTTTAGAGCTCTCCGGGGCCTACGTCCGCGAGATCGGAGACCACATGCCCGAGCTGCCGGACGCCATGCGCGCCCGGTTCGTCGAGCAATACGGCCTCTCCCCGTACGACGCCGGCGTCCTGGCGGCCGACAGAGAGCTCGCCGCCTTCTACGAGGAAGTTGCCTCCGAGGCGGATCCGAAGCAGGCTTCCAACTGGATCTCGGGCGATCTCCGGTCCCTCCTCAACGAGTCCGGCACGGACGTCTCCGGATCGAGGGTCACGCCGGATCACATGAAGGAGCTGATCGGGCTGGTCGGGAGCGGCAGGGTCTCCAGATCTGCCGCGAGGACGGTGCTCGCCGAGGTCTTCAAGACCGGCGAACGTCCGTCAGAGGTCGTCGAGCGCGAGGGGCTCGGCTCCGTGGAGGCCGACGAGCTCGACGGGGTGGTGGACGGCGTGATCTCCTCCAACCCCGACGAGGCCGAGCGCGTCAGAAACGGCGACAAGAAGGTCGTCGGCTTCTTGATGGGTCAGGTCATGAAGGCCACCCGCGGCAACGCCGACGGCGGACGCGCCCGCGAACTCCTCCTCCGGAAGCTGAGCTCCTGAGGACCTCTTGACGCCCCCGGCGCCCGTCGTCGGAATACCGTTCTTCGAGCCCTCCGCCCACCCTGACGCCGTCCTCGCCGCCGGGGCCGAGCCCGCCCCTCTACGCCTGGCGATGGCGCGGCCGTCCGGCGGCGTCGCCCTCGCACGCGAATGGGTGGCGGACGCGACGGAGGTCTCCTGCGCTGAGGCTGGCCTTGACGCCCTCCTTCTCGCATCTGAGAGTCCGGAAGAGCTCTTCGGGATGCTGCTCGCGGCCACGCGCCTCGACTTTCCCACGGTCTGCGCCCCGCCGCCCGGCACCCCTCTTTCGGCTACGCTGGCGGCGCTCGGCCTCGCGCCGATCTCCGGAGACGCGGCTGGCGTCACCAAGGAGCTCGCGTCAAACGGCGGGCCGCGGGTAGGCGAGCTCCTGGATAATTTTTCCCTCGCCAACGCGCTGCGCGCGGGCGTCGCGGCCGGGGGTGGCCCGGAGCTCCTGGTCCACCTCTCGGCCCTGGCCCGCGAGGCCAGCGTCGTCGGGTTCTCGCAGATGATCCGGGTCCTCGCGCCCGAGACCCCGGCCTCTGATCCGTCATGGACCCAGGAGAACGGCGCACCAGCCCTGCTGACCTCTCTCGGTGAAGGCCTCCACGACGTCCCGACGGTCGCCGGGCGCCTGAGAGAAGGTTTGCCTTCCGTCTCCGGGGCGCCGGGGGAGCACCTTCGCCTCATCTTCGCCCGGGCGCGGGCCTCCGGCGCCGAGGTCGTCTGCCGGGTACCCGTTGGTGCCCGCGACGTCGCCGGCGAGTGCCGCGTCTTTGGCTCGGAGCAGGAGGCCGTCCAGGCGGTGCGAGCGGGGGAGGCGCTCGACGGGACCGTGCTGGTGGTGAACGGCTGCGGCCCGCGCGGGGGTGGTCTGCTAAGGCTTGGCGCGCTCGGGACGGCCTTGCGGGAGGCAGGCCTCCAGACGCCCGTCGTTACAGACGGCCTGCCGCCGGCGGACGCCACGGGGACATGGGCCTGTCTGTTCGCGCCGGAGGCGGCGATGGGCGGCGTCATCGGGCGGCTGCGGGACGGGGACGCGTTGCGCCTGGACCTCGAAGGCGGCCTCGTGCGCGCCGGGATCCAGGCCGGGGAGCTCGAAGCCCGGGAGCCATTCGGGGTCGCCGAGAGATCCGGCTCCAGGTACGCGGCCCGCTACGCCCGCTCGGCGCTCCCGGCGCTCGAAGGGGCGGGGTTCGGGTAGGGGCCGTTCAGCCGGGCTTGCGCGCCCGGACGTGGAGGAAGTAGGCGAACACCCGGGCGCCCTCGAGCCCGGGGTGCTGCCGGACGGCCTCGTCACTCGGGTACGGCTCGCCGAACCGTTCGAGCACGAACCCGGCCTCGATCAGCAGATTTAGCCACCGGCTCAGGGTTCGCGTGAAGCGGGGGACGCGGAAGTGCCGAAGCTCCTCCCGCTCCTCCGGCGGGGCAGCGCTGAAGATCCACTCCTGCACCTCGCCGTCTTTCTCCCGGAAGTAGCCTCCCACCTCGCGCGCGTACGCCCGCCCGTGCTCGTCGCGGAGGGTCCTGCGGTGCGGGGTGGTGAAGCATGGGTGCTCTATCGAGAACTGCAAGAAACCACCGGGCCGCAAGATTCGGAAGACTTCTGCGAGAACTCCCTCCAGATCCGGCATGTCCATGAGGCTCATGAACGCCACGGCGAAGTCGAAGCCGGCGTCCTCGAAGGGGATCTCCACGGCGCTCGCCCTCTCGTACCGGATGCCCAGGGGCTCACTGGCCTCTTCTTCCATCGCGTGGCGGACGAAGTTCCCGGAGATATCGATGCCCGTGATGCGCGCGCCGCGCTCGGCCACGAGCCTCGTGTTGTGGCCCTCGCCACAGCCGACGTCGAGCCCGGAGAGGCCGTTGACCTCGGGGAGCATGTCCAGGAAGGCGGGGGTGTTCAGGCCGTCCCTGTAGACGTCGTAGCCGGCCCGCGCCAGCCTCGTCCATGCCTCGGCGTTCGCGTCCCAGTAGCGGCCGACCTCTTCGTGGTCCACGGGTTCATGTTAGACGTTCGCGGAGGGCCGTGCCTCCCGCTCGGGGATCCGGCCGAGAAAGCAACACCTTGTGAGTCGGCTGCGCCATTTTGTAGCCATTGGCAAGGATCATGGCTACAATGAACCATCGAGTAGTCCGCAGCGAGAGAGGAACCTCCGAAACCATGATGAACAAGTACCGTCTCATGTCGCCCGGACCGACCCCGATACCGCCCGAGGTCTCGGCGGCGGGCGCGTTGCCGATCATCCACCACAGGACCCCCGAGTTCGGCGAGGTCTTTACCCGGGTGAACGAGGCGCTGAAGAGGGTCTTCCTGACGGAGAACGACGTCTTCACCTACGCGGCGAGCGGGACGGGGGCCTTCGAGGGGGCGATCCAGAACCTCTTCTCGCCGGGGGACAAGATGCTCGTCGTCAACAACGGCAACTTCGGTGGGCGCTGGGTGAAGATGGGCCGGGCCTTCGGTCTCGATGTGACGGAGCTGAAGTACGACTGGGGCCAGAAGGCTGACAACGACGAGGTCGCCGAGGCTCTGGCCAAGGACCCCGGGATCAAGGCCGTCGTCTGCGCGCTCTCGGAGACCTCGACCGGCACCGTGAACGACATCGAGGGCTTCGCGAAGGCCGCCTCGAACGTCGTCTCCATCGTGGACGCCGTCTCGGGCCTCGGGGCGTGCGAACTCAGGACGGACGAGTGGGGCGTCGACGTGGTCGTCGCGGGGAGCCAGAAGGCGCTCATGACCCCTCCCGGCCTCGGGTTCGTGAGCGTTAGCGAACGGGCGATGCGGATGCATGAGGACGCTAAGATGCCGCGCTTCTACTTCGACTGGACGGCCGCCAAGAAGGCCTACGCCAAGGACCCGGCCCAGACGGCCTGGACGCCGGCTGTCAGCCTCATCATCCAGCTCGACGTCGCCTTGCAGCAGCTTCTGGACGAGGGTGTTGAGAACGTGTTCCACCGCCACGTCCTGCTCGGACGCGCTTCCAGGGAAGGCATCAAGGGGATGGGGCTCTCGCTCTTCGGGCCTGATGAGGATCTGAACTCGGCCGTCACGGCGGCGTGGGTGCCCGAGGGGGTCGATGGGAAGCAGCTCGTGCGCATGATCTTCCGGGAGCACGGCATCCAGATCGCGGGCGGCCAGGCGGACATGGCGGGCAGGATCTTCCGTATCGGCCACTGCGGTTACTTCGACGCCTTCGACATCATCGCCACGATAGCGGCCACGGAGCTCGCGCTCGAGTCGCTCGACTTCCCGGTGGAGCTCGGCCGGGGCGTGGGCGCCGCGCAGCGGGTCTTCTCCAAGAGCGGGGTGACCGCTTGAAGGTCCTGATCCCGGAGAAGCTCGCCGAGCCCGGCATCGAGCTTCTGAGAAGGGACTTCGAGGTCGACGTCCTCCTCGACCTCGGCCCCGAGGAGTTGCTGGAGAAGATCGGCGAGTACGACGGCCTCATAATCCGCAGCGCCACCCAGGTTACGGCCGGGGTCATTGAGCGGGCGGACAACCTGAAGGCCATCGGCCGCGCGGGGATAGGCGTGGACAACATAGACATAGAGGCCGCCACCAAGCGCGGCGTCATCGTCGCCAACGCCCCGGAGAGCAACACCGTCGCCGCCGCCGAGCACACCCTTGGCCTCATGCTCGCCGCCGCAAGGCGTATTCCGGCGGCTGACGCCTCGCTCAAGAACGGGGAGTGGAAGCGGAGCGCGTTCAAGGGTGTTGAGGTCAGGGAGAAGACGCTGGGCCTCGTGGGCCTCGGGCACGTAGGCGCCATCGTCGCGCGCGGCGCCATCGGCATGGGCATGAGGGTGCTCGCCTACGACCCCTACGTCTCCGAGGACCGGATGCGCTCTATGAACGTCGGGCGGGCCGCGTCCACGGACGAGGTCTTCGAGAACGCAGACTTCATCTCGCTTCACGTCCCGCGCACGCCGCAGACTTTGGGGCTCGTGGGCAGGGAGGCCCTCGGCAAGATGAAGCCGACCGCCTACCTCATAAACGTCGCGCGTGGCGGCATCGTTGACGAGGCCGCGCTCTACGAGGCGCTCAAGAACGGCGTCATAGGCGGGGCGGCGCTCGACGTCTTCGCCGAGGAGCCGACGACGGAGTCCCCGATCTTCTCCCTCCCGAACGTCGTCGTCACCCCGCACCTCGGTGCCAGCACCGCCGAAGCCCAGGACCGCGCCGGCATCACGGCGGCCGAGCAGGTCGCCGCGGCGCTCAGGGGGCAGGTCCCGATGCACGCCATAAACGCCCCCGTGCCCGTGGGCGAGGGCGCCGAGTTCGTCGCCCAGTTCTCCGGCCTGTGCGAGGCCCTCGGGAGCCTCCTCTACCAGCTCACGGACCGTCCCGGCGACACGCTCAAGATAGAGTACAGGGGGGAGGTCGCCGACTTCGACACGCGTCTGCTCGACGTCTCGGCCCAGAAGGGCCTGCTCGCCCCGATGGTCCACGAGCCGCTCAACTTCGTGAACACTCCTATTCTCGCGAAGGATAGGGGCTTGCGCCTGGAGACCTCCCGGGTTACGGAGAGCGTGGACTACACGAGCCTCGTGGTGCTGCGCCTGGCTAGCGGGGACGGCGAAAACGTCGTGAGCGGCACCCTGAGCGGCCCGAAGCTGCAGCCGCGGCTGGTCGAGGCGATGGGCTACGACTTCGACGTGGTCCCGGAGAGGCACATGCTCTTTATCCGCAACGAGGACGTCCCAGGCATGATCGGCCGGGCCGGCTCCATACTCGGTGAGCACGGCATCAACATCGGCAACATGGCCGT
>CADCUW010000450.1 GCA_902805985.1 uncultured Rubrobacteraceae bacterium | reverse complement strand
AGGAGGGCATCGTGGAAACCGTCCGCGCGCCTTACGGCCCGGCGGAGGCGTCCTTCGTGTTCGAAGCCGAGCCGCTCGTAGGTCGAGATGGCCGTAGCGTTGAATTCGAAGACGCTCAGGCCGACACGGTTCAGGCCCAAGTCCTCGAAGGCGTAGCGCACGATCATGCCTATGGCCTCGGCCCCGTAGCCGTGACTCCGGTCGTCCGGCGCGCCGACGATCACCGACAGGTCAGCCGACTGGTTCGCCTCGCTCACATTCATCAGGCTGATGACGCCGACGGGTTTCTTCTCTCCGGACAGGTGTATGGCGAACGAGTCGTCCGTGGAAGACAGCTCGCGCTCCTCAAAGAGGCGCTTCACGGCGGAGCGACCGAGGGGCATCCTGGCCCAGCTGGTGAGGTGCCAGATCTCCGAGTCCCCGTACCACTCGGCGTACAGCCCGTAGTTCTTGGGATCGTGGCGGCGTAGTTGCACCCGCTCGCCGTCTAGCTTCCTGATCTTTCCGCCCAACTGCACGCGGCTGAATATACCCGGTTTGGGTGTGGGGCGCTATGCTAGAATCCGCCGACCATGAAGGCCATTCCAGACCGCATCGTATCTTTGGGCTTCGGCAAGCACGTGCGCGCCGACAGGATAGTGGCGCTGGTTCCGATCGAAGAAGACCGCGGCAGCGGCCGCCGCACCCTGGTCTACGTCGAGGGCATCCCCGATCCCCTCGTCGCCGGCCGCACCGAGGCTACGATCCTCCGCGACATGGTCGGCGTCGAGAGCGGCGCCACGGAGCTTTTGCGAGAGCTTCAGGTCCAGATCGGCGGGGTCAGGCCCCTCCTGAAGTCCTCCATCCGCTCCGAGGCGGGCCTCGACCTCGACGAGCTCTCGCGCCGCATAACGGACCTCACCGGAGAGCAGGGCTCCCCACGGATGTTCTAGGGACCGGTTTCTACGACCGGGACCCCCGGGAGGTCGCGGTCGACCTTCTCGGTTGCACCCTCGTCCATGAGACCCCCGAGGGACTCACCTCAGGCGTCATAGTCGAGACTGAGGCCTACCGGCCCGAGGACCCCGCCTGCCACGCCTACAAGGGGCCGACGATGCGCAACCGCAACATCTTCGCCGGGCCGGGCATAGCCTACGTGTACGTCTCGTACGGTATCCACCACCTGCTCAACGTCGTCTGCGAGGAGAAAGGCGTCGGAAGCGCCGTCCTGATCCGGGCCCTCAGGCCCGTAGACGGCACCGACCTGATGCAAACCAGGCGTGGACGACAGGGGGACCTCTGCAACGGACCCGGCCGGCTGACCCAGTCTTTGGGCGTCGGCATCGAGCACGACGGCCTGGGCCTGACGGAAGCGCCGCTCAACATCATTGAGGGGCCGGAGCCCGAAGAGGAGATCGTGGCGACTACCCGCATCGGCATCTCCCGGGGGGTGGAGCTTCCCTGGCGCTACCTGCTCCTCGGTGAGAAGAACGTCTCCGTGCGGCCGAAGACTATCGCGGGGCGGGGCTTGCGGCGGGGGCGCTCGACGGCGTAACCACCGAAGGCTCCGGGCTGGAAGGCTGAGGGCTCGAAGGCCCTGCGCTGGAAGGCTCGGCGCTCGCCGGCGGGACGCTGGCCGTGGGCTCCGGGACCGCGCCCGGTGCCTGGGGGGGAGGGCTGGCGGTCGTGATCGGGGCCGTCGCCTCGGCGCCGGGTGCCAGCCCGGGCTGCCCGGTGGCTCCCGTTGGCGGCTCGTCGAAGGCAGTGGTCTCCGGGGCCGTGGTCTCCGCGGGCTCCTCGGGTATCTCGACGCCCTCGAAGTCCTCGATGGGCTCTCCAGCCAGAGTGTCTTCCATGTAGGTCTTCCAGATCTCGGCCGGCGTTATGCCGCCTGGGAGGCCGTTAAGCTTCCGGGAGTAGTCAAGGGTGTGCTCGAGGGTGGCGCCGCCCTCGGCGTAGCCCATCCAGATCCCGGTCACCATCTGCGGCACGTAGCCGACGAACCAGGCGTCGAAGAAGTTCTCGCTGGTCCCGGTCTTGCCGGCCACGGGGCGCTCGCCTAAAGAAGCGTCCTTGGCGATGCCCTCCGTGACGTCCCCCATCATGAGCTCCGTGGCCTTGTGGGCTACGTCCTCGTCTATGACCTGCTTGCCCCGCGGTGCATCGGGCGCGTCGTAGAGGACTTCATCGCCCTCCTGGCCGTTGCTGACGACCTTCGTGATCGTGGTCGGCTCCACCCTGCGGCCCTCGTTGGCTATGGTGGCGTAGGCCGTCGCCATGTCCAGCGGCGAGACCTCTTGCGTGCCCAGCACGACCGAGGGGTGGGGGTGCGGGCCGAAGTCAGCCTCGACCCCGAGTCGTCTGGCGACGTCGATTATGGCCGAGGGACCGTTCTCAAGGCCGTTGCCGTCAGGGTTCATGACGAGGTCGGTGAAGACCGTGTTGTCCGACCACCAGAGGGCTTCTTTGAGCGGGATCTTGCCGCGCACGATCCCGTCGTAGTTCTCGACCGTCCACTTCTCCGGCTTCTCCAGACCCGGCACGTCCACCATGTACTCTTTCTTCTCCGAGACGAACTCGGTCTCGGGGTCGATGCCCTGCTCCAAGGCAGCTATGAGCGCGAACGGCTTGAACGCGCTCCCCGGCTGCCGCCTGCCCTGGGTGGCGAGGTTGAACTGGGCGTCGGGGTCGCGGTTGCCGACCATCGCTTTTATGCGGCCGGTCTCGGGGTCGATGGAGACGAGGGCGAGGTCGGGGTCGTCGGCCTCGGGCAGGTAGCCGTCTGGCCCGTAGAGGATCTGTCGCGCCGCAACCTGCGTCTGGAGGTCGATGGTCGTGTAGACGCTCATCCCGCCCTGCAGCACGGTATTGGCTCCGTACCGACCGATCAGCTCATCCTCGGCGAGGTCGGTGAAGCTGCGGGTCTCGGACGGCCCCTGCAGGCCGGTCTCGACCACCGCCCCGGCGGGCCACTTCTCTGGCATGGGGACTTCGAGGGCCGCGTTGTAGTCCTGGCTCGATATGTAGCCGGTCTCGAACATCTTTCGGAGGACGAGGTCCCGCTGCGCCCACGCCCCGTCGCGGTCCTGGCCGAGGGTCGAGGGTGACCACAGCAGGCCGACGAGCGTCGCGGATTCGGCGACCGAGAGGTCAACCACGGACTTGCGGAAGTAGGTCTCCGAGGCGGCCTGTACCCCGTAGGCGTTCGAGCCGAAGTAGACCGTGTTCAGGTAATCGGCGATGACTTGGTCCTTGTTGTCCTTATAGACGCTGCGTTCGAGCTCGACGGCGATCAGGGCCTCCTTGACCTTGCGCGTGATCGACTGGTCGTGCGAGAGGTACGCGTTCTTGACGTACTGCTGGGTGATGGTGCTAGCCCCCTCGACCGTCGCCCCCGCCCGTATGTCTACGTAGAGCGCCCGCATGATGCCCCAGAGGTCCACGCCGGCGTGCTCCCTGAACCGCTCGTCCTCCTTGGCCACCAGCGCGTTCAGGAGGTGGGGCGGCATGTCCGCGAGCGAGGCGGTCTTACGGTTCTCGCCGCCGAAGATCGTGCCGATCACCCGCCGCGAGCTCTCGCTCTCCCCGAGCGGGGCTGAGTAGATGTAGGTCGGGTGCGTCTCGAAGGTCCGGGGCGCCTCTAGCTGCTTTACGCCCTGCACCACCCCCAGATACCCGCCCGCCGCGAAGGCTACGCCGGCGACGAAGAGGCAGAGAAGGGCTATTCCAAACGCCCACAGGATGCGCGAAAGGATGCCCGCCGCGCGAGACTGCTGCTTCTTGCGCCTCGCCGGCAACTTGACGGGCCGGCTGACGCCCTTGCGTTTGGAGGTCCCCGCGCCCGGTCCCCGACCTCGTCCTCTCTGGTGGGTGCGAGCCATCGAGCCGGTATACTACACTACCCGCCTGTACGTTACATTCCCG
>CADCUW010000449.1 GCA_902805985.1 uncultured Rubrobacteraceae bacterium | reverse complement strand
GGTCGTTCAGATGGGGACCTGTGCGTGCAGGCCTGCGCGGACGACCCGCAGGTCGCGTTTCACGCCGTGCGGAACCTCGTCAGGATCTCCCGCGGGCTGGCGGTCGTGCGCTGGAGCCAGCTCGGCTTCGGCCGGACCGCGAGCACCAGCAAGACGCAGGCCACACCGCGCAACCTCATGGGTGTCAAGGATGGCACCAACAACATAAAGGCCGAGGATGAAGACCTCATGAACCGTCACGTCTGGGTTCCTGACGAAGACGGGCCCTCCTGGATGGTAGGCGGGACCTACCTGGTGGCGCGTAGGATCAGGATGCTCATAGAGGTCTGGGACCGCGTCTCTCTGGGCGAGCAGGAGGCCAGCATCGGCCGCCACAAGTACAGCGGCGCCCCAATCGGCAAAGGGGACGAGTTCGATCCGGTGGATCTGAAGGCCACAGACGAGAGTGGGGAGCCGTTGATCGCACCTGACGCCCACGTCCGGCTCGCCCGCCAGAGCGACGAGGAGAAGATCCTACGCCGCGGCTACTCCTTTACCGACGGCTTCGACGCCGAGCGCGGCCAACTCGACGCGGGCCTCTTCTTCATCTCCTTCCAGCGCGACCCGCACAAGCAGTTCGTCCCCCTCCAGCAACGCCTCGCAGCCAACGACCGCCTCAACGAGTACATCCGCCACACCTCAAGCGCCCTCTTCGCCTGCCCCCCGGGCGCCACGAAGGGGGAATTCGTCGGCGAACGCCTCTTAGCCACCTGAGCATCCCCCACCCAACGTAGGGGCGGGTTTGAAACCCGCCCGTCCGCACCCCGATCCCACCGGTCGAAACAACGGCCAGATCCGAACTACCTAGCGCTCCTCTACCATCCGATACACCCGGTAATCCAGACGCAGGGACTCTCTCGTGGTCGGCAACTCCTTCTCGACCGCCGCGAGCCGGGGAAGGTCCACGGCGGCCGACCCGACCCGCCTGAAGTCCCAGTCGGCCAGCAGCGGCGCCGGGCCGCCGTCCGTGGTGACGTATACGGCGTCTTCGAGAAGCCCCGCCTCCTCCAGCTCGTCGACCTCCCGAACGAACCGGGAGTTGTCGTAGGGCAGTACCGGGCGGCCGTAGAGGTACTCGAAGGTCGAGGCCGTAACGTCGTAGCCCTCGGGCATCTCCATAAAGACCGCTTCGGAGGCCGGGATCTCCCTGTCCACTCTTTCGTAGGCGGCGACCGCCCCGTCGAGCTCCTGGAAGGTCAGGATGGGAAGCGTGGTGTAGACCGTCCACCCCAGAGCCAGCGCCGCCAGGGTCCCGGAGACCGCGAAGCCGGCCCTTCGATCTATGACGCGGGCCGTCAAGCCTCCGATCTCCCCCACCGCGTGGGCGGCGAGGAGGGCCAGGACCGGGAACGCCGCAGGGACGAAGCGCCGGGTCGCCCACGGCAGGTCGGGGGCGACGTTCGGTATCGCCGCGTAGAGCACCCCGAAGGCGAGAAAGGCCCCGAAGAGCAGGGCCCGCGCCGCGTCCATTCTGCGGGCCGCCAGCACGAATCCGACGAGGCCGAGGGCCGCTACCACGGGTGTGGTGAACCACACGAGCCGGATCAGGATCTGGCTCCGGTAGGCGTCGAAGTCCCTCGAACCGTCGGGCAACGTCTCCCACGGAACGGGCAACACGAAGTAGCCCCACAGCGCGACCCCGGCGAAGCCGAGGGCGCCGGCAAACGAGATCCCCCCGCCTCTGGCTTCGAGGAAAATTCCTATACGCCCGCCCCATCGCCGCCGCAGGTACCAGAACCCGGCGGCCAGCACGAGGCACGCGGGCGCCGCGAAGGGAGCCAGGGCGATGGCCTCCTTCAGGCCGTGCTCGGTGTAGATCACGTAGAGGTAGCGTCCGCCAAGGGTGTTCAGGTAGAGCAGGGTGAGGCCGGCGAAGAGGACGAGCGGCAGGCCGGGCAGGAGCCAGCGCCGGGCATGGCCTCGGGTCAGCAGCTCGAAGCCGAGTAGCAGGGGAATCGCCGCCGCCGCCAAAAAAGCGTCGACCCGGATCAGCATGACCCCGCCCAGAAGCAACCCGGCGAACACGCCCGTCAGCGGCCCGGCCCCCCGCGCGAACCTCATGCCGAGCCAGAGCCCCGAGAGCACCAGCAGCGCGGTCATCACCTCGCTCGAAGGATGTCGCGCCCACCAGACGAAGGCGTAACTACCACCGAGCAGCGCGGCGCCGAGGAGACCCTGCCACCGGCCGAAGACCTCTCTCCCGAGAGCGTATGCCACCCCGACGGCCAACGCCCCCATGACCGGCACGACGAAGAGGCTGCCCCACGTCCCGCCGACGAGGTTGCCGAACCCCAGAAACGCGAACGGGCCGGGAAAGAACTGCGGCACGACCAGGTCCTGCCCGTAGAGGTAGAAGCCCGGGTACTTCTTGCCTTCGAGAAACGGATGGAACGAGGAGACAGCGGCGACGAGCGGGTCGCGGTGCAGCAGCGCCCCGGTTCGCGCCAGTTTGTCCGCGAAGAGGAAGTACACGCCCGGGTCACGGCTGTTGACGATGTACTCCGCGGGCCGGGAGTACAGCGCGAGGCTCCCCGCAACCACGGCGAGCGCCCCGAGATCCCACCGCGTGGCGCGTCCCGTTCCCCCGCGACGCCCGAGGAAGAACGCTCCTGCCGAGATCACCACCAGGCATCCTGAGATCACGGGCACCGTGAACCAGCCGGCGAGCGCCAGGAACGTGAGCAGGGGTGCGGCGAGCGCTAGGGAGGCACAGACGCGCAGCAGGAAGACCTCCGCGAGCCCGTCGTCCTTGAGTCGGAGCCGGTCTCCGAGGAAGTGGCCCGGCGCGTAGAGGAGGGCGAGGAGCAAGACTCCTTGCAGCAGGGCCAAGGCCAGGGGATCAGGCCGGGGCGGCCACGAGCGCCCGGGCGGCCCACCTCGCCTGCGCCGCCACACCTTCTTCGAGCCCGATGCTCGGCCTGTAGCCGAGGACCGCTTCCGCTCTGGATGAGTCGGCCCACGTGGATCTCACATCACCCTGAGCCTCCGGACCGTAACGGACCTCAAGGTCCATGCCCGTCGCCCTCCTGACGGCCTCGACCATGTCCCGCACGGTCGCCCGGTTCCCGCCCCCGACGTTGTAGACACCCGGCGGCGCCCCGAGCGCGGCGACGGTCGCCTCCACGGCGTCCGAGACGTGGGTCATGTCCCTCTGCTGCCCGCCATCACCGAACACGTCCACAGGCCTGCCCCTGAGCGCGGAGAACAGGAACCGCGAGAGCGCCATCTCCGGCCTCTGGCGCGGCCCGTAGACGGTGAAGTACCGGAGCACCGTCCCCGGCACGCCCCGCTCCCGGCCGTACAGCCCCACGAGCTCCTCGGCGGCGAGCTTGGAGAGCGCGTATGGCGAGGCGGGCGCCCGCGGGTGATCCTCGCCGACGGGCCTCCCGGGGTCAGGACCGTAGACGGATGAGGACGAGGCGTAGACGAACCGCGTGCCCCCGGCCTTGCCGGCCGCCTCCAGCAGCCGCTCCGTGGTGAGGACGTTTCGCGCCACGTACCGCGGAAAATTCGGACCCCAGCTCCGGCGGACCCCAGGCTCGCCGGCGAGGTGGGCGACGCAACCGACGCCGTCGAGTACTGCGTCGAGGTCGAGGTCGAGCAGGTCACCCTCGACGAGGCGGAACCGGCCGTGACCCAGTGCGCCCTCGAGGTTTTTCTCTTTGGTCCGGCGGGAGTAGTAGCCGGTGAAGGCGTCCACGCCGACGACGGCGCGGCCCTCGGCCAGCAGACGGTCCACCAGGTGCGAACCTATAAAGCCCGCAGCGCCCGTCACCAGGACGCCGCTCACGGGCTACCCTTGATCCAGCTCACAAACCACCCACCTGACCCTTGACGTAACACAGCGCCGTAGATTACTCTCCTCTACGAGT
>CADCUW010000448.1 GCA_902805985.1 uncultured Rubrobacteraceae bacterium | reverse complement strand
ACGTGAAGACGCGTCAGGAGAGATTGCGCGCCGCCGCCTGCGCGGCGGTGGATGCCCGGGTCGAACCCGGGATGGTCGTCGGGCTCGGGACGGGCTCTACGGCCTCGTGGGCGGTGCGGAGGATCGGTGAGAAGCTTGCCTCGGGCGAGCTTGAGGACGTGCGGGGGATACCGACATCGGAGACGACCGCGGGGCTCGCCCGGGAGGTCGGCATCCCGCTCTTGAGCCTCGCCGGATCCCGGCCGGAGATCACGATAGACGGCGCAGACGAGGTGGATCCGGGCCTAGACCTGATCAAGGGCCGCGGCGGCGCGCTCCTGCGGGAGAAGATAGTCGCTGCTGCCGGCGACGGCCTGATCGTGGTCGTCGACGACTCGAAGCTGGTCGGCTCCCTTGGCAGAGGAGCCCTCCCGGTCGAGGTCGAGCCCTTCGGGTGGGAGGCGACCTGCAAGGCGCTCTCTTCCCTGGGCTGCGAGCCGCGCCTTCGGCTCCTCGAGCCGGACGGGGAACGCCCGTTCGTGACCGATGGGGGCCACTACACGATAGACTGCCTGTTCCCCTCGATAGCGGACCCCGCGTCGCTCGGAACCGAGATAAAACTCATCCCGGGCGCCCTGGAACACGGTCTCTTCGTCGGCCTGGTCCGGACGGCGTTCGTAGCCCGCGAGGACGGGACGGCGGTCATGTCAGCCCCAGCGCCTGAGGCCGGGTAGCGAACAGGCCGGTCGCGGTCGAGATACTCGAGCTCAGACAACTCCGCCAACAGGGTCGCCGAGAGCGTGGGACCAAACTTCCCGCACGAGAGCTTCCTGTTCCGAGATGGTCTCCTCGCCGAGGATCTCGCCGGTGTCCGACCGGTGGAGCTCGCCGCCGAGATCGCGAGGGACAGACCCGATGACGAAGGCTCCGACCAAGCTGGTCGGCCCCACTCCGAGATGCAGTGGGCCTCCTCGGCGACTACGGCGCAAGGGAGCGCGGCGTCGGGCGGGGCGGCCGGGCGGGGCGAATCTTGCCTTCGGGCCTGGGGCGCCGCATGATCCCGGGAGGGTCGTCAGTAAAGTGGGCGGGGCTCGGCCGATTTCGACTCCGCGGCGATCTCGGTTACGGGTTTTCGGGGCCCGTTCGGGGTATTCATCACGCACGGTCATCACAGAGGGCCTCAAGGAAGGCCCTTGCGGCGCGGGGCAGCAGCTCCGGCGGCGGTCGCAGGAGGGAGAGGGGCCTGCGCAACCCCGGCGCGTCGATCCCCGTCGCCGCCAGGAACCCAGCCCGCACCTCCCTCTCCACCACGAGCCGGGAGAGGAAGGCGGCGCCTACACCCTCCGCGACCGCCTCCTTGACGGCCTCGCCGCCCACCAGTTCGAGCGCGGTGCGGAGGCGCACGCCGCCCAAGGCGCGCTCGGCGACCTCGCGGGTGCCGCTGCCCTCCTCGCGCCACACCACCTCCATCCCTTCGAGCTCGGACGGCTCCCGACGTCCAACGCCGGCGGCCAACGGGTGGTCCGGGAGGGTGACCAGCACTATCTCGTCGTGCCCGAAGACCCTCCGCTCGATGCCGGGGGGCAAGCCTTCCGCCGGACCCTCGACGAGCGCCAGATCGGCCCCGCCGGCCGCCAGCTCGTCTTGCACCTCAGCCGTGTTTCCCACGAACTGATCTACCTCCAGGCCCGGGTGCAACCGGCGGTACCGCGCCAGGACGGCGGGGAGCAGGTAGGAGGCGATGGTCGTGCTCGCCGCGACCCGCGCCGTGCCCAACTCCAGGCCCCGCAGACCCTCCGCGAAGGACTGGGCCCCGTCCAGCGCCCGGCCGACGGCACGGGCGTGAGGCAAAAGCCCCAGACCGGCCGGGGTGAGCGTCACGCCCGAGCGGTGGCGCTTGAAGAGCGGCTCGCCAACCGCCGACGCCAGCTTCCCCATCTGGTTGCTCACGGCCGGCTGCGTGAGGCTCATGGCCCGGGCGGCGCGGCTCAGGCTCCCCTCGTCGGCGACCCGCGAAAAAGTGAGGAGGAGCATGGGATCCAGACGCACACGATGATATTACCAAAATTTGGGTTAGACCTCACGAAACCTTATTTGATTTATACCCGTGCGGCGGGTACCTTCGGGTTACGTACCTGGCGTAGTCGCGGTGCCCAGGCGCCGCGGGAGGAGAGAGATGGCACCTTTCGGCAAGCATCCAAGGACTATCGTCCACGACGGGCAACCCTTCAACGCGGAACCGCCCCTGGGGCTCTTGCGGCGGAGCTTCATCACCCCTGGGGAGGTCTTCTTCTCCCGCAACCACGGTTCCGTCCCGGAGGTGGACCCCGACGGGTACCGCCTCGCGGTGGGCGGGCTGGTGGAGAGGCCGCTCTCGCTCTCGATGGAGGATCTGTGCGGGGGGTTTCCGAAGTCCGAGGTGGTGGCGGTAGTGGAGTGCGCCGGCAACCGGCGCGAAGGGATGATGGAGGTGGCGCCGATCCCAGGGGAGACCCCCTGGGGGGCGGGCGCCGTGGGGAACGCGCGTTGGGCCGGGGTCCCCCTGCGGGAGGTCCTGGCGCTGGCCGGGGTGGGTGACGGCGCCCGGCACGCCGCCTTCGTCGGTCTCGACGAGGTCGAGGGAGAAGACGGGAGCTTCCCCTACGGCGGCTCGGTCCCCCTGGAGAAGGCCCTGGGTCCGGAGGTGCTGCTCGCCTACGAGATGAACGGAGAGCTCCTGCCCCGCGAGCACGGCTTCCCCCTTCGCGTGATGGCCCCCGGCTACTACGGGGCCAGGAGCGTGAAGTGGCTCTCCGGGATCGAGCTGCGAGAGACCCCATCGGAGAATCACTTCCAGGCCTCCGAGTACAAGCTCTTCCCGCCAAACGCGACGGAGGAGACGGCGGATCTCTCCGAGGGTCTCATGCTCGGCGAGATGCAGGTCAACGCGGCCGTATGCGAACCCGGCGAAGACGAGGAGTCGTCGGCAGGCCCCGTCAGCGTGCGGGGCTACGCGCTAGCGGGCGGGGGGAGGCGCGTCGAGCGGGTGGACGTCTCCCAGGACGGAGGGGAGACGTGGACCCAGGCCGATCTCGGGGAGGGCGCGGAGGAGCCGTGGGCGTGGACCTTCTGGGAGGCGACCATAGACCTCGGCCCTGGCGAGCACCGCGTCGTCGTGCGGGCCGTAGACTCCTCGGCGGCCACGCAGCCCAAGGCTGCCGCGGAGGTGTGGAACTTCAAGGGCTACGCCAACAACTCCTGGCACGGCGTTCGGGTGGTGGTCCGGTGAGCCCCGGGGAAGGGGGCGGGAGGACACCGAGGTCAGGGAACACCAGGCCAATGAGCGGATGCTCCTGGCCTGGGTCAGGACGGGGGTGAGCCTGATCTTGTTCGGGTCCGTGATCGAGAGGCTCGGGGCGCAGATGGACTCGACCGGCTTCTCGGGAATCTTCGGGATCGCGCTGGCCCTCCTCGGGTTCTCGCGCTCCTGATGGGGACGGGCCGGTTCCAGCGCAGCCGGTGGGGCATAGAGAGCGGACAGCTCGTCTCTGCGGCGGCCGCCTACATAACGGTCGTGGCCGGGAGCCTGGTCCTGGTCCGGACGTTCATCGTCTACGTCCTGCTCAACGGCGGCTAGAGCGGCGATGATCTCAAGATAAACGGCGGCTCTGCTCGTCGCCGGGGCGCTCCTGGCGTACTCCGGGGCCCTGGATTTCGGGTCGGCGGTGCTGTTGTGGGGCTCGGTTCCGTGGCGGGCGAAGAAAGGGGGGCGTCGGCTGGGTACCAGGCGTCGAACCGCAGGCTGATGGTGCCCACGCCGGCCCTCGTGTCCAGCGGCCCCGGGGATGATGCATCCAGGAGAACGAGTCTCTGCGGCTCTCCGTCCACCGTCAGGGATACGGTCCGATGCACCGCGTCTCTCGCGACGCGATCGGGGGCCCGTGAGACTCGTCCGGCTCGC
>CADCUW010000447.1 GCA_902805985.1 uncultured Rubrobacteraceae bacterium | reverse complement strand
GCCGCCCCGACGGCTCGGCGGCCCGCGTGCTGCTGGTCTTCTACGGGACCCCTTTCTCGTCCGAGGCGCTGGACCAGGCGGGACGTCTGCAGGAGGAGTTGCCGGCGCTGCTCGACCGGGCTGGTCTCCCGGAGGCGACCGGCGCGGTCGCGGGGCAGACCGCCCTCTCTACGGCGGCCCGGGATACCTCCGAGTCGGACCTCAAGACCGTCGCGCCGCTGCTGTTCGCCGTCTCGTTCGTCGTGCTCGCCCTGCTGCTGCGGACGCCCGTCGCCCCGATCTACCTGATCGCCTCGACCGCCCTGAGCTTCGGCGCGACGATGGGCGTCTGCGCCCTGCTCTTCCAGAACGTCCTCGGGCAGGACGGGATCGTCTACTACGTGCCCTTCACGTTGTTCCTGCTCCTGGTCGCCCTCGGGAGCGACTACAACATCTTCATCATGGCCGCCGTCAGGGAGGAGGCCGCAAGTAAGCCCCTCGAGGAGGCCGTGCCGGCGGCGCTTGGGCGGACCGGGCCCACGATCAACGCCGCCGGGCTCGCGCTCGCGGCCTCGTTCCTGGCGTTGACCCTCATCCCCCTGCAGGACTTCTTCCAGGTCGGGACCGCGGTCGCCCTCGGCGTGCTGCTTGATGCGTTCGTGATCCGCACCCTCCTCGTTCCGGCCCTCGTCTTACTCATCGGTCCCGTAGGCTTCTGGCCGGCGAAGGCGCGCCGGTGAACATCTCCAGGCGCGGGTTGCTCGCAGGGGCGGGGGCTGCGGCCGTGGTGGCCTCCGTGCCCGCGTGGCTGCTCTCGCGGCGCCCGGAGGCCGGGCCCCTGACCGGGCGCCCGGAGCACGTGATCCTGGTGGACTGGGACGGCTTGGACCCGGACTACCTCGGCCGGGCGCCGACCCCGAACATCGACGCCCTGGCGGGCCGGGGGAGCCTCTCCGTGGCGGACGGCGTCTACCCCACCATCTCAAACCCATCACGGGCCTCCATGTCCACCGGCGCCTACCCGGAGAAGCACGGCAACGCCGCCTACTTTTTCGACGACGAGGCCGGCGAGGCCGTGGGCGAGACCCGTTCTCTGGCCGCCGAGACCATCACCGAGGCGCTGGCCGCCGAAGGCCGGACGACCGCGGCGGTGCAGTGGTACATGGTGCAGGACCACGGCGCCTCCTACGGGGACCCCGAACACCTCTACGTCCGGCCCGGCGGGCTCTTCGAGCAACGGGTGGACGCGGCCGTCGAGATCCTCAACCAGAGGCCCGTGGACTCCGGCGGCGCGTTGGTCGCCGTGCCGAAGATCCCGGACTTCCTCGCCGTCTACGGACCCGACCTCGACGCCTTCGGCCACCTGGAGGGCCCCGACAGCCCGAACATCGGGTCGCTGGTGGCGCAGCTAGACCGGCAACTCGGCCGGATCGTCCAGGCGGCCAGGGACGTCGGCATCTACGAGCGGACGGCCTTTATCCTAACCTCCGACCACGGCATGACGGGCTGGGAGCGCTCGTTCTCGGAGGGATTCGTCGCGACGCCAGGGCTCGGACGGGGCGTGGAACTCGTGGCCGCGGGGCGTTCCGCGGCACCGGACACCGAGGTCGTCGTCGTCAAGAGCGGGGGCCGGATCATGGACGTCACCCTGCGGGGCCGGGCGAGGACCCCGGAGAGGCTGGCGGAGGTCCGGGGGGCTCTTGTGGGGCTACCCCAAATCGGCCGGGTTCTCGGCGCGTCCGACCTCGAAGCCCTGCACGCCAGCGACAAGCTCGGAGACTTTGTCGTCGAGGCGAGGGAGCCCTGGGGCTTCGGGCTCGCGGAGCCGGAAGGGGGGATGTCGCGGGGCGGTCACGGGAGCACTCAGGAAGGGCGGGTGCCGCTCCTGATCTCGGGTGCGGGCGTCAGGACCGGCGCCGCCTCCAAAGATGCCAGGCTCGTCGACGTGGCGCCCACGATCGCCGCCATGCTGGGCGCGCGCCCACCGGCCGACGCGCAAGGCAGGGTCCTCGACGAGTTGTTGTATGGGTGATCCGGCCCTCGGCGGGCAAGCACGTCGGCGGCGCGTGGAACGCCGCCGGTAGGGGACGTATCGTTACCCGGTTTCGGCCGGGTCTCCGCCCCGCAACAGCACGAGGGCGATGAGGGGGAAAAGCAGCACCGAGAGCAGCCCGGCCAGCACCAGGGCCGCGCCGGTCGCGGGGCGCAACTCTCCCAACTCCACCCCGATGTCCGCGGCGGCGACGAGGAACGGCAGAGAGGTCGCCTGTAAGAGCCCCGCCGCCGCCGCGCCCCGCGCGCCGACCGAAGACCGGTAGAGGATCGCGGGCAGCCCGCGCACGAGCAGCAGGGCAAAGAGGAATACGGGCACGGGCGCCAGCGACGCCGCCCCGCCGCCGAACACGGCGCCAAGGTCAAGCTCCATCCCGCTGGTCACGAAGAAGAACGGTATAAAGACCCCGAAACCCACGGCCTCCAGCTTTCCCCGGAACTGGGGGTGGGTCATCGCCCCGTCGTGATCGATCAGGCGCAGGACGGCGCCGGCGATAAACGCACCCAGGATGACCTCGAGCCCCAGGAACTGCGCCAGCACGGCGAAGCCTACGAGCAAGAGGAAGGCGCCCCGGACCCGGATCTGGGCGCTCGAATCTTGAAGCCTCCGTAGGGTGGACCGCAGTGGGCCGATTCGGCCGACCCCGGCCAGCGCCACCCCGACGGCGGCCACCAACAACACAAAACCGCCGAGCAGCAGCAGCGTCGACCCTACGCTCTCTGCCTCCCCCGAGAAGAACAGCGAGAGCAGGATCACGGCCGCGAAGTCGGCGATGGAGGCTGCGGCGATGACCTGCTGGCCCAGCGTCGATTCGAGCTCTCCCGCGTCGGCGAGCACGGGGACCACGATGCCAAGCGCCGTGGCCGAGAGCATGATCGCCACGAAGAGCGGCGCCTCGATCAGGCCGGCCGCCCGGAGCGCGAGAGCCGCGCCCAGAGCCAGCGCCGAAGACAGCGCGAAACCGGCCGCAGCCCCCCTGAGCCTCCCGCCCCGCAGCCGTTCGAGGTCTATCTCGGAGCCCGCCAGAAAGAGCAGGAAAGCCAGGCCTACAAGGGCCAGGACCTCGAGCGGCAGGTCCACTTCGACGAGCCCCAGAACCGCCGGCCCGATCAAGACGCCGGCCAGGATCTCAAGCACCACCGAAGGCACCCGCACCGAGGGAAAGAGCCCGAGCCCAAGCGGCACCACAAACGCGACCGCGGCCACGACGAGGATGCTCGTGAGCGAGATCCCCGGCATCACGGTCTCTCGAGACTTGGGCCCATGCGGCTCACCGGATCAAGCCCCGTCCTTTACCTCGACGAACACTTTGATGGCACCCCTCTCCTCGGTCAGGAGCCGGATCATCTCCTCGTAGCCTTCGAGCCCCCGTACGGGATGCGTGAGCAGGCGCCCCAGCCAGCCGGGATACCGGGCCTCGGCCAGCGCCATGTCGCGCACCCCGCCCTCGAAGTAGGAGCGGTTGGCGTTGACCGAGCCGACCGCCACCTTGTTGCCGAGGACGAAGCCGAGCAGGATACGGTCGCCGGGGACCTCGATCTCCCGGTCCCCGCCGCTGATCCCCGTCATCACCAGCACACCGTTCTTGCCCAATGCCTCCATCGCCTCGAACGCGACGACGCTCGCCCCCGTCGCCTCGAAGATGAGGTCGAAGGGCCCATGTCTCTCCGCGGCCTCCACCAGCGGGACCTCGCGCGTGCTCAGGTAGCGCGCGCCTAGAGCGTCAACCAGCCCGCTGTTCAGGGTCGGCGGCGCGGTGCGTGCCAGCGTCGTGACGTCGAGACCCCGCAGCCGCAGCAGCAACGTGGCCAGAAGCCCTAAAGTGCCGGCGCCGACGACGGCCGCGCGCGCCGGCCGCCAGACCTTGAGACGGCGCTGTATCTCGTAGGCCTGCTCGATCCCTTTCT
>CADCUW010000446.1 GCA_902805985.1 uncultured Rubrobacteraceae bacterium | reverse complement strand
CTCTATGCGGGAATCTTCATGTTGCTGATAACGGGCTTTGTGGCGACGACGTTGGTGCTGGCGCGGTTGCTCTCCCCGGGACGGCGCTCCGGCACGAAGAACCAGATCTACGAGACCGGGGAGACCACCGTTACGGACCCGTGGCGGCCGTTCCCGGTGCGCTACTACGTTTTCGCGCTGCTCTTCCTCATCTTCGATGTGGAGGCGGCGTTCCTGTACCCGTGGGCGGTCATCTACCGGGATCTCGGCCTCTACGGCTTCGTGGAGATGGTCATATTTGTCCTGATCCTGACGATCGGGCTCGTCTACGCTTGGAAGAAGGGGGCCCTTAAGTGGGTGTAATGCAGCAGTTCAACGAACCGAACATGCTCACCACGAGCACGGACAAGCTCTTTAACTGGGCCCGCAAAAACTCGCTCTGGCCGCTGCAGTTCGGCCTGGCGTGTTGCGCCATCGAGATGATGAGCACGGGCATGGCCCACAACGACCTCGACCGCTTCGGCGCCGGCTTCTTCACGGCCTCGCCGCGGCAGGCCGACGTCATGATCGTCTCCGGCACCGTCTCTACCAAGATGGCCGAGCGGATGACGCGCCTCTACGAGCAGATGCCGGAGCCCAAGTGGGTCATCGCGATGGGCGCCTGCGCCATAAGCGGCGGCCCGTTCCTCGACGGCTACTCCGTCCTCATGGGCGCGGACAGGGTGATACCCGTGGACGTCTACGTGCCGGGCTGTCCGCCGCGGCCCGAGGCGCTCATCTTCGGCATCATGACGCTGCAGAAGAAGATAGAGCGCGACCAGCAGGTAGGCTACGAGAGGCCGCGCCCGGCGCTCGTGGACGACGACGGCAACGTCATGGAGTACCTGCCCGAGCGCGAGTACACGGGGATAAGCGAGGGCAAGGCGCCGCGCCTGGAGGGCATCCGGCCCCTCAAGCGCACCTACGTCTTCGAGCGCCAGGGCATGCCGCCCGCCTCCCAGACGGACGTCGGCTGGATCCCGGCGGACGTCAAGAAGAAGCTGAAGGAGGAGGCGAAGGCGAAGAAGGCCGCTGAGAAGGAGGCCACCGAGAAGCCCGCCGCCGAGGGCGGAACCGTCACGGCGACAGCCGAGGCCGACGGCCAGAAGAACGGCTCCCCCGAGGAGCCGGCCGACCCCAACGGGACGGCCTAGATGGCCGTAACGCTGCCCGAGGGCGACCTGGAGACCCGCCTCTCACGCTACCTCGACGGCTTCAACAACAGCCACGGGATCGAGGATTCTCTCGTCGAGGGGGACCTCGTCCAGGTCGTCGTGAGGCCGGAAGACCTGCCGGCGGTGCTGATGACCGCTCGCGAGACTCTGGGCATCCTGCACCTTTCGTTTATCACGGTGGTCGACCGGCAGGGGGCCTTCGAGCTCACGTACGAGCTTCTGGACCTGCGCGGCGCGCAGGTGAGGGTGAAGACGACCATCGAGGGGGATGAGCCGGTGATCGGGTCGGTTACGGGCATCTACCCGACGGCCAACTGGCACGAGCGGGAGGCCTACGACATGTTCGGGGTGGCTTTCAGGGGGCATCCCGACCTGAGGCGGCTGTACATGTGGCAGGATCACTTCGACCACCACCCGCTGCTAAAGAGCTTCGAGATCAGCACGAGGCGCACCTTCGAGGGGTTGAGGTAGAGATGCTTGGCGAAGAGCGCAGGACCGAGGAGACCACCCTCTCGCAGCCGGTAAGCGGCAGGCTCGCCGCCCCAGACATCAGGGACGAGTTCGGGCTCGAGACCATCGACATGAACATGGGGCCCCAGCACCCGGCCATGCACGGGCTGCTGCGCCTGATACTCGAGCTCGACGGGGAGACCGTGGTGCGCTGTGACCCCGTGATGGGGTACCTGCACCGCAGCAAGGAGAAGATCTCCGAGAACCGCATGTACCCTGCGGTCATCCCGATCACCGACCGCATCGATTACATGAACAATATGGCGATGGAGTACGGCTACTGCCTGGCGGTCGAGAAGCTCCTCGACGTGGAGATACCGCCGCGGGCCGACGCCATCCGCGCCCTCATGAACGAGTTTAGCCGCATCATGAGCCATATCCCTTCGCTCGGCTTCCTCCTGCTCGAGCTCGGGGCCTTTACCCCGATCCTGTACGCCTTCAGGGAGCGGGAGCGCATCCAGTCCATCATGGAGGCCGTTACCGGTGCCCGGATGATGTTCCACTACATCCGCCTCGGCGGCGTAAAGGCCGACCTGCCGGAGGGCATGCCCGAGACTATGTGGGAGTACATCGAGGGTTTGGAGAGCCGGCTGCAGCCTGACTTTATAGACCTGATAGAGGGGAACGAGATCTTTATAGCCCGCACGCGCGGCGTCGGGAAGATGTCGCCCGAGAAGGCCGTCGAGATGGGCCTCACCGGCGTGCCCCTGAGGTGCACCGGCGTCGAGTTCGACGTGCGCAAGCACTACCCCTACGGCTGGTACAAGAACCTCGACTTCGACGTGATCACCGACGAGGCCGGCGACGTCGAGGCCTCCTACCGCTGCCGGATAGGCGAGGTCCGCCAGAGCATCCGCATGATCAAGCAGATCCTCGAGAACCTGCCCGAGGGCGAGGTCATGGGGGACACGGGCCGCCGCATCCGCCCGACGGAGGGCGACGGCATAGCGAGGGTCGAGTCCGCGCGCGGCGAGTACGCCGTGCACGTCGTCTCAGACGGCTCCGATACGCCCTACAGGGTGCACTACAGAACCCCCTGCACGGTGAACATGCAGCTGTTGCAGGAGATCGTGCCGGGCCACTACCTGCCGGACATCATGCCGATCATGGGCCTCATTGACCCCGTCTCGGGGGCCTGGGACAAGTAATGCAGACGGTACTGAACCTGCTCGAAGCCGAGCCGATTCGGCTCTTTCTCTCGTTCGGCGTCATACTGTTCCTGGTACTGAACCTGGCGGGCATCCTCACCTTCGCCGAGCGCAAGGTCGCCGCCTACATCCAGCTGCGCTACGGGCCGAACAGGGTGGGGCCGCGGGGGCTGCTGCAGCCCGCGGCGGACGTTGTCAAGCTTTTCACCAAAGAGAACGTCATGCCCCAGCGGGCCGACCTCTGGATCTTTCTCGGGGCCCCGATAGCGATGTTCCTGCCGGCGGCGGCCGTGTGGCTCGTCGTGCCGTTCGCGCCGAGGTCGGTGGTCGCCGATCTGAACGTCGGGATCGTGTTCTTTATAGCGCTGACTTCCATCGGGGCCCTCGGGCTAATCATGGCGGGCTACGGCAGCCACTCCACGTTCTCGCTTCTGGGCGCGATGAGGGGGGCTGCGCAGATGATCTCCTATGAGGTGCCCCTGATCCTGAGCCTCCTCGGGGTCATCATGCTCGCGGGGAGCCTCTCGTTTCAGGACGTGGTCGAATCCCAGGCCGGCGGGTTCTGGAACTGGTACTTCCTGCCGCAACTGCCGATGTTCATCACGTTCTACATCGCGGGGGTTGCGGAGGCGAGAAGGGTGCCGTTCGACCTTCCGGAGGGGGAGAGCGAGATCGTCGGCGGGTTCATGGTCGAGTACTCCGGGATGACGTGGGGTTTGATCCAGGCCTCCGAGTTCGCCTCGATGGCCCTCGTCTCGGCGATAACGGCCACGCTTTTTCTCGGGGGCTGGCAGCCGCCGCTGCCGTTCCTGGACCTCGGGAACTTCAACTGGCTCTGGTTCGCCATAAAGACCGCGCTCATCATCTTCACCTTCCAGTGGATCCGTTGGAGCCTCCCGCGCCTGAGGATGGACCAGCTCATGGACTTCGGGTGGAAGGTGCTCGTGCCGGTCTGCCTCATCTGGCTGTTCGTCACCGCGGGCGCGATGCTCGCGCTCCCTTCGGTGTTTTAGAGGAAAGGTTTTCAGGATGCCCCAGCTAGGACAGGGAATTTTGAAGGGGATGGGGATCACCCTCAAGCACCTCTTCGACAACAAGGT
>CADCUW010000445.1 GCA_902805985.1 uncultured Rubrobacteraceae bacterium | reverse complement strand
CCACGAAGAGGACGAACCGGGGCCCCCTTCCGCGCAGAGCCCCGAGCACCCGCGGTAGCGACCCGAGGTCCTCCTTGGCGACCTCGACGATCCGGAGCCCGGCGCCGGCGAACTCGTTGAGAAGCGCCTTCACGGTGGAGGACTTGCCGGTCCCTGGCTGGCCGTAGAGGAGGGCGTGGTGGGCCGGCAGCCCGGCCAGGAAGCGCCGCGTGTTCTCTACCAGGGGCTCCCGCTCGCGCTCGTAGGAGATCAGGCCAGCCAGACGCACCGGATCGGGGTTCACCACGGCTCGAAGCCCCTCCCCGTCCCAGCGGAACGCCCGGTGCCTCCCGAGCGGCCCGGCGCCGTGCCGGGCGAAGTGGCCCACCAGGAGCTCCGCCGCAGCCCCCCAGTCCTCCGCGGCGGCGAGCTTGCGGGCGAGCGCGTCGCGGGGAGAGTCCTCCTCCGGATGCGCCGGGTCCGTCCAGGGAACCCAGACCCCGGCCAGACCCGGCACCGCCCCCTCGACCATACCGAGCAGCGTTGCCGCATCGAGATCGAAGAGCATCCGCAACGTCCCGAGGTCGAGCCGCGCCTGCTCCAGCACCGCGCCGCGCAACCCGCCTCCCTCGGCCCCCAGGCTGAAGGCGTTCTCGTCGTCCAGCAGACGCCCCACCAGATGGGACTGCCAGGCGTCGGGCAACAGGCGGTCCGTCTCCGAGTCCAGCCCCTCCCACAACCTCCCGAAGATCTCCGCCGCCGAGGCCGGTTCCGGCCGCGGGACTGCCAAAACCTCCAGCAGCCCCAGAAGATCCCGGGCGGCAGGCGAACCAAGCACCCCGCGCAGCACGCCCAACCCCCGCGCCCGCAGCAGCAAAGCCTCGACGTTCGTCCCGTCCATACGGAGGGCACTTTACAGCACGCTCTGGCTTTCGGCATTCGCTTTCAGCGCGCAGCCTGGCGGTTGCTTTCAGCTTCTTTGCCTTTTGGGACCACCCGTTTTCGCTCACCCCGCGGTTGCGGGTGGAGGAGCCGGTCTTCTGGCCCTCCTCGGGCGCAGGCAGGTTCGATACCCGACCCTACAGCGATTTGGCGACAGCCGTATGGGTTCGCGGGGCCGGACTTCGTCGCAGCAGGCTTCAGTCCCGGCGCTACAGGTAGCGGTAAGACGATGCTCGGCCTGCCGGCTGAAGGCGCGCAGCGCCGGGCTGACAAGCTGGCGAAGCCAGCGCGCCGGAACCTACGTGTATATGTCCCGGCGGCGGAAGGCGAGGACCGCCAGCACTATCAGCGCGAGGGCGGCGAGCGTGAGGCCCGCGAAGTTCGTCCAGTCGATGCCGTCTTCTATGGCGGAGCCATGGTAATAGAAAGCGGAGGCGGGTTGGAGGTCTTCGAGGTCTTCCGAGACGCGGCCCAAAGTGTCGAGGAGGTACATCGTGAAGAGGAGAAAGGCAGGAATGGCGATCGCGAGCGCGCGGCGGTGGAAGACGGCGGAGCAGAGCATGGCGGCGGCGCCGAAGAGTAGGCACAGGGGCCACATATTCAGGACCGCGGCGGCCGTGCTGGCCGGGGAGAGGTCGACGTCCATGAGGACGGCCGTGATCTGGGTCATGGTGCCCATGAGGACCAGTATCGCCAGCAGTGAGAGGGATATGGAGACGAAGCTGCCGACGACGAGCTGCCAGCGTGGGATCGGGTTGCCGAGCAAGACGTCTATGGTGCCGCGTTCCTCCGCGCCGGCTATGGTACTCGCGGCTGCCAGGATCGGGAAGAACGCGAGCGCCAGCGGGGCCAGCAGGAACACCTGCGAGTTCATGTAGTTCTCGACGTCGGCGAGGTCCGTGATCCCGAACGCTTCGAGCATACCTTTGGGGTAGGCGTCCAAGAGCTGGTTCATCTGCTCCGCGCTCCCGCTGAACGTGGTGTAGGAGGCGACGATGGCCGCGCTGTACAGCCCGAGCGCAGTCCCCCAGATGAGCACGCCCCTCGACTGGAGCCTCACCGTCTGGAGGATAAGCGCCGGAAGCGTCGCCAGCGGCGCCGCCCGTCTGGCCGCGTGCCGGCCCCGTCCGCCCGTCCCGCGCAGGCCCAGCGCGCTCATCTCTGATCCCCGACGTGGCCGTAGTAGGTCAAGAAGATCTCCTCCAGGCTCGGCCGCTCGTACTCGAGGCCGACGAGCCGGTGCTCCGCGGCCAGCTTGACCAGCGCGTCCGGCTCGGAGTAGAGGGTGAAAGAGAGCTTCGGACCGTCGGCCTTCAGGTCCTCGACGCCGGGCAGGGCGGCGAAGGGTCTGCTGTCCACGGGACCGTCGAAGGTGAGCGTGACGTGCCGGAAAGCCTTGTCCACGAGCCTGTGCGTCGGCTCGACGGCTACCAGTTCGCCCCCGCGGATGATGCCGACGCGGTCGCAGACCCGCTCTACCTCGCTGAGGACGTGCGAGGAGAAGAACACGGTCCGTCCCTCGGCCTTCGTCTCCCCGACGACGTCCAGGAACTCCTCCTGCACCAGCGGGTCGAGCCCTCCGGTCGGCTCGTCCAGGATCAGGAGCGGCGGCCTGTGGAACATAGCCTGGATGAGACCTATCTTCTGCTTGTTCCCCCGCGAGAGCCGCCGCATCGGCCGGTGCAGGTCCGCCCCGAACCGCTCCGCCAGCTCGCGCGCGTACCCGAGGTCTCCCACCCCCCGCAGCCTGGCGAAGAACCGCAAGAGCCCCTCCCCGGTCGTCCTGTCCTCCAGCGCGAACTCGCCCGGCAGGTTGCCGACGCGGGCCCGCACCTCCACGCTCTCCCTCAGCGTGTCGAGGCCGAAGACCTCGGCCCGCCCGCCCGTCGGCCGCATGAACCCGAGGAGCGTGCGGATGGTCGTCGTCTTGCCCGCGCCGTTGGGACCGAGAAACCCGAATACCTCGCCGGGCTCGACCTCGAGATCCACGTCCCTTATGCCGCGGTTCTTACCGTAGATCTTGGTGAGCCGCTCGGTCCGTATCGCAGCGTCCACAATCGATCCTCCATCCCCCTCCCGGGCGAGAGGGGCGTCTTTTTGGGCCGCGCCCTCTAGTGGGCGGCCAGGTAGTCCTCTATCCCCGTTCTCAGGGCTCCGGCTATCTGCTGCTGGCGCGCGCCGGTGCCGTCGGAGAGGAGACGCCCCTCCGAGTCGCTCGTGATAAAGACGGTCTCCGCGATGGTCGCGGGCATGTCACTCTTGAGGAGCACGCCGGAGGCGAACGAGTAGGGCGCTCTGGTGCGCATGGTCTCCGCGCCGTCAGCCGCCGGCAGGGTCGTAAGCCCATCGAAGACCTTAAGGGCCAGCTCCTTGTCCTTGCGCCACTTCCCAAAGAGGGTGGTCGTGTAATCTGGGGCAGGGTCCGAGGAGCCGTCCATGTGGACGGAGACCAGGATCTCGGCCCCCGTGGTGTTCGCGTAGGCGTAGCGGTCGTTGTTGGAGAGGGTCTCGTCTCCGGTGCGCGTCATGCAGACCGCGTGGCCGTCCGCCTCCAGAAGCGTCTTAAGCCTCCTGGCGACGTCCAGGGTATGCTCCTTCTCCTTGAGCCCGTACCTGGCGTTGACCGCCCCGGAGTCCGAGCCCCCGTGCCCGGCGTCGAGGACCACCTGCCCCCTGCAACCGGCCTCCCGAGCCGCGGCCCCGGTCGAGAGGGCCGCCGCAATGAGAAGGCTTGCCACGAGGACCGCGGCCAACAACGACGTCCACACCCTGAGAAGGTCCGCCCTCGCCATCCGATCCCCTTCCGGAATGGGACGGAGGTGGCCGCCCCGTGTCACGCGACGGCGGGCAGCCTACTACGGTAGTCCCGGCCGCGCATCCCCCAAATGGGTGATCTCCCGGGAGTACCCTACCCTCCGAAGAGTCGGGACCAGAAGCCGCGGTTCTTCAGGGCGTTGAGCTCGGCTTCGAGCCGGACGCGGTCTTCTGAGAGGGCGGACTTCTCCTCGGTGAGCCTGGTGTGCTGCTCGACCATGCGGC
>CADCUW010000444.1 GCA_902805985.1 uncultured Rubrobacteraceae bacterium | reverse complement strand
GGAGGGGTTCGCCGCCCGCGGCGTGACCTGGGCCACAGAGCCCGCCGCCGGCACCCTGGCACCCGAGGGCTCCACCGTCACGGTCTACGCCACCCCGCAGGACCTGCCGCCCAGGCCGGTATTTTAGAGCACGCCTCCTTCGGAGGCTCTCAGCACGCTGCTCCGGCCCCACTTTCAGCTCTAGGGGCTTGTCCGGAAGGCGCTGCTCCTGAGCGCGAAGGTGCGGTGGAGGAGGAAGATGGTGATTGGCAGGGAGGCCGGGTCTTGTGGGTCGAAAGCGGCCCTGTAGCGGCGGTTGGTGAGGCCGCCGGAGATGCGGGCCGCCTCTTTTCCAGCTGACGAGCGGGCTACGGCGCTGTTGCGTAGCAGGGAGATGCTGGCCTCGTAGGCGCGTTCGCCGGACCGCAGGGTGAGGGTGGTTGCCGAGCCAGCGTTCTCCGCAGTAAGGATCTCGTCGCCGCCGGTCGTCATCGTGTACGTCGTGCTGGTCCGTGGTTCGATTCGCGCGGCCAGACCTCCGGTCCGGAGTCGTGTCCCGCCGGCTTCATCCGCCGTGAGGCGACCAAAAGGTTCGCCGTCTGGGGTGAGCAGTATCATCTCCGGCGAGATCAGGCCCCGGGCGCGGGCGGCGAAGGAGCCGCCCAGAGTCCGGGCCAGATCCTCCCACGACGAAGCCGCGTTGTCTCTATGGTGGTCCACGTACCGGATCATACGACGTCGAACGCGACGGGGTCTCATGGCGCCTGGCGCCGGGCTGACAGCTAACATCCGAAGTGTTTAGATTAACCCCGTACAGACGAGGAATTTGGAGTCTAATGGAGCTACAGAACAAGGACGATATCCGCAACGAGATCCTGCAGACCTGGCTGCGCAGCGCCTGGGTGTACCCGTTCGAGGGGCCGGACGGTCGCAACTACCTGCGCCTGACCCCCGGCGGCCGGCTGAAGGTGCGGCGCAGGATCGGCGAACTCGAGAAGGCTCTGGGTGTGGAGGGCGAGGAGTTGGCGAAGCAGGAGGAGGCCGGCACCCTACCCGCGGAGCGCGAGAAGCTGGAGCTTGCGATGATGGTCCAGGCCTACGACTCCGAGCGCCGCTTTATCCGGAGCCAGGGCGGTGTCCTGGGTACCCCGGCCGTCGCCCTGGAGGGAGAGGTGGCTGAAGAGGCCGAGTAGCCGGAACCACCTGACGCCCAGATGTAGTGTTTCCGTCTTCGGGGGCGCACTTTGGATGGTGTCGGGAGCGGGCGGAAGGGTGGCGTAGCCCCCTCGCCCGTGATAGGCTCTTCTGGCGATCGGCGTCCGCCTCCGGCGGGGTGCCGCAGCAGAAGAGAGAGGGGGGACCTCTCCAGGAACGCGCAACGTTGGTTTCGTCGGGGCACGCCGGAGAAAAGCACGCGGAGGGTACTGGATCTTGAGCCTCATAAATCGGAAGAAGAGAGACGGGCGAGCCAGCCGCGGAGGTGGCCACGAAGACTACCGATCCGGCTACGGAACCACGGGTAGCCGCCGCTCGCGCCGCCGCCGCGGCTTCGCCGGACCGATCATCATCATCTGCGCCCTCGTGGCCGTGCTCGTGGCGGCGGACTACTGGTTGAACTCCGGCAACGTCCACCGCGGCGTCGAGGTCGGCAACGTCTCTTTGGGAGGCATGGAGCCGGCCGAGGCCAGGGAGGTCGTCAGGGAGCGGGCGATGGGCCCCTTGCAGGAGATAGAGCTTAGCGGCCCCGACCGCTTCTCCCGCTCTGCCGAGGAGCTCGGCGTGAACTTCCACGTGAACGCAACCGTCGACAAGGCCTACGCCGTGGGCCGCGAGGGGAACGTGGCGGAGCGCCTCGGAGAGCGCCTCCGGGCCGCCTTCCCCGGCATCACCATCGACCCGAACATCGACTACCGCTCCGAGAGGGTCAGGGCCGAGGTCGAGGAGATAGCCGGCCAGGTAGACACCCCGCCCCGGAACGCCACCGTGGAGGTCGTCGGCCCCGAGGTCGAGGTCTCCGAGTCCCGCGAGGGCTACAGGCTCAACGTCGAGAACACGATGGCGAGCGTGGACGAGGCCATCGACGGCATGACCGGTCAGGCCAACCTGCGCGGCGAGGTGCTTGGGCCCCAGATCACGACCGCCGAGGCCGAGACGGCCGCCGAGAAGGCCCAAGGCGCCATCGCCCAGCAGCTCGTCTTCGAGCACGAGGACAACAACTGGACCGTCTCCCCGGCGGACGTGGGCTCCAGCCTCGACATCGTGCCCAACGACGGCAAGATCTCCGTTAACCTCAACCGCGACCGGATGAGCGACCGCCTGGCCGCCGTCTACTCCGACCTGACGATCAAGCCGAAGAACGCGTCCTACGACTTCGACGACTCCGGCAACGTCGTCGTGATCCCGGGCCGCGAGGGGCGCAATATCGAGTGGGAGAACCTGCTCGACTCCGTGGAGAACAACATCTTCGAGGGCAAGCGCGAGTACCAGGTACAGACCAACGCCGAGCAGCCCAGGTACACCACCGCCGGCCTCGAAGCCAAGAAGCCGACCGAGCTTCTCGGCTCCTACAAGACCAACTACACCGCCACCACCGACCAGGGTGCCGAGCGCGCGGAGAACCTCGAGATCGCCTCGAACGCCGTGAACGGCACGTTCGTCGCCCCCGGCGAGACTTTCTCCATGGTCGAAAACGTCCAACACGCGGACTACAACAAGGCGCACGTCATCGTGGATAGCGCAGAGGAAGTCGCCGAGGGTGGCGGTCTCTGCCAGGTCACCTCTACGCTCTACAACGCGGTTCTCTATGCCGGCCTGCCGGTGGTAGAGCGTCATCCGCACGATTCGCAGTTGCCCTACATCAGGCCCGGGATGGACGCGACGTTGTGGTACGGCGACAAGACAACGAGCGCCGACGACACGGACATGCAGTTCAAGAACAACACGGAAGGCTACGTGCTCGTCGAGGAGTTCGTCTCGAACGACGGGTACATGTACGCCAACGTTTACGGCGTTCCGAACAACTTGGAAGTGGAGATGACGTCCAAGGAAGTCTGGATGACCGAAGACGCCTCTGAATGGGTCACGTACTACGAGCGGAGCAAGAACGGTGAGGTCGTCTACGAGGATAGCTGGAAGAGCCCGTACAGCGCCCTCTACGACGAGAAGGGTAAGAAGATCCCGACGCCAAAGGTCCCGATAGCCGAGGTCGACGGCTCTTACAACGGGGTGGACTTCAGCGCCCTCGAATAATCAGCGTCAGGCCACCACGGAAGACAAGAGAGGCCCCCGGTCCGAAACCGGGGGCCTCTCTTGTCCATTGACCGTTGAGGACGGCCGGATCTAGCGGTCTCGACTAGAGCGTGAGCGCCTTCTGCCCGTTCAGTACGTCCTCGGGCCTGCCGCCGGCGCGGAGCAGGACGGCCTCGCCGCCTATGAGGAGCACCTCTGCGGGGGAGGGGTGGCTCAGGAAGCCGAGGTTGGAGGCCGAGTAGCCGTAGGCGCCGCTGTAGAAGACGCCTATGAGGTCGCCGACCTCGGGGGCGGCCAGCGGGATGTTGTTGCCGAACGAGTCGAGCGGGGTGCAGCAGGGGCCGGCTACCGCCACACCTTCCTCGGGCACAGCCCCGTCCATGCGGGTGAGGTTCAGGAGCGGGTAGGCCTTGCGGAAGACCTGGCCCATGTTGCCCGTGGCGGTGAGGTGGTGGTTCATGCCGCCGTCGGTAACGGCGAAGGTCTTTCCCCGCGTCTCCTTCACGTCCACGACGCGCGTGACGTAGACGCCGGCGTCGGCGACGAGGTAGCGGCCGAGCTCGAAGAGGAAGCGGCAGCCCTCGAGGCGGGGGTCGGAGCGGTAGCTTGAGACGACCTCGCGCAGGCCCTCGCCGAAGCGGTCGAGGTCGAACTCGCTCGTCTTCTCGAAGTAGGGGACGCCGAAGCCGCCGCCGAAGTCGATCATCTCTAAAGCGTGGCCCGCGTGGTCGGCGGCCTCCAGCGCGATGTCGAAGATGT
>CADCUW010000443.1 GCA_902805985.1 uncultured Rubrobacteraceae bacterium | reverse complement strand
CGGCCGAAAGAAAGGCCCCTCAAACGGAGGCCTTTGGCGACCTGTCGGACCCTGGTTCTAACCAGGGCTAACCGATCCAGAGTGACGCTTCGGGTCCCGGTCTCGGTCAACCTTTTGGTTGGACCCGATGCCGGGCGCCTGAACCTTGCTCCTTCTAGCAATACCCACAGCGACCCGTGCCGATTATCCCTGGCGTAGTCTAGTCGCAGACCAGTCGACCAGCGTTGCGCCGCCGCTTCCCGACCAGTTCCGATCGGCCCCCCCGCCGCCGCGTCCGGCTCGTCCGGCGGGTCCGGAAAACGGCTTATATCGGGCCAAAATCCCCGATCCAAGGCGCGCCGCGTTTCCGGTGCGTCCGGCGGATCCGGCGAGGTTGCAGTACGGTTGCAGTACATCGCGCTTCGCTAGACGGCGCGGGGCGGCAAGACCGAGCCTTACCTTTGCCATTCTCTTGCTGCGCCGGCACCCGTTGCTCGACCTGCCGGGCGCGTAGAGTCGCGTCAAAGGCAGAGCACGACGGACGCATTGGTGGTTTCCGATGGGTGCTTTCGCTGCAAATTTGAGCGCAACGCCGCGACCAACCGCGAGAGATTTCGGTCCGTCACCGGGTGGTACGCAAGAAGAACAGGACGAAGGGCTCCGGACGGTGGATCCGCGTGTGGCGAGGCGGCGCTCCTCAATAGACCGATCAAGGCGGAGAGCAGCGCCCGGCCCAGCATGGTGAGTACCTCGTCGCCCTTCAGCCCGTTGCCGTCGGTTTCTTTAGCTATCTCACCCCCGTAGTCCCTGAACGCACCACGTCATCGACGAGGGCGGGTGAAGGCTCGATCCTCGGGAAGATCGACAACCCTATGGTGCTAATTTTCGCGTTCGGGCCGCTCGTCAACGGAAAGATCGCTTTCTTCCCCAACGAAACCACCGGGGATGCCGGGGTGGTCCTCGACGGCGCCGACGGACTTCCAGATCCGTGCCTCCTCTCGGAGCATCGCCTTCATGCGGACCAAGTCCTTGAGAAACTTGGTCCACTGCCTACGGATTTCTTGTTGGCGTTCCTGTTCGGAATAGTCCCCGTAGTATCCCGGCGCGAGGAAAGAGCGACGGTAGAGCTTCGGATTGACGCCGCCCCTGGTCTTCTCCACGAGGTGGTTGAACGGCGAATCGTCCCGCTCGGCCACCTCGAAGAGCTTTCGGCGCGAGTTCTTGTCTCCCCAGCTGACCTCCAGGTACAACTCGAGCCGGTCGGTGTGGCTGTGGAACACGAAACCGACGAACCCGCTGGGCGTGTCCCACTCTTCCGGGCAGAACCACAAGAACCTGCCCCCGCCGGTGCTCTGCTTGAAGAGCATGCCCTCGGTTTCGTCTATTAGGCGAAGCAAGTAGCCTTGTGTCGTCCTTTGCGGGTCGGGTCGATGCTCTTGGATGAAGTCGAGGGCTTTGCTGTGTTTCCGGTAGATCTCTTGCGCCAGCTCTATCGCCCCCGAACGTCCCACGAGGTGCCTCCTTACCATGTCCGTGTAATGCCCTATCGCCATCCTCGCGTCGGCGTTTGGCGCCCGAGCCCCGTCGCGGAGGACGTCATCCAAAAGGTCGCACACCGCCGCGTAACCCAAAGGATCGTAAGCCTCGTGCGAGAGCCTGTCGCCGAAACGCGTCAAGTAGATGCCGAATATGTCCCAGCCCTGGTACGCCTTGCTCGCGAACCGGTGGTAGCGGGCCAGTTGTTCGTCGTGCTCGTCGGACAGCACCTTGTTCTCGACGATCACCGCCCACTCGCCGACGTTGTTGAGCAAAAGGATGTCTATCCTCCCGTCGTCCGTGTGGACCTCCGTGTGTGCCGTCGTCTGGTTCAGGTCGCGATCGTCGGCGGCATCGAGGGCTCGCGACAGAAAGGTCCATCCTGCGCGATCCATGCCCTTGCGCAAAAAGCTCTTTAAAGACGTGTTGCCCAGACCGTGGTTCTGTCGCGGGTCGAGGAGGAAGGCCAAGAAACGCGAGTGCATCATCTCGTCGTGTATGTACCCGATGGCCTCGAAGACGTTGAATCGATCTAGCAGCCCCTCTAGCCGTTCCAACCGTGAGGCGTCGGCCCGCAGCGCGCGAAGCGCGTCGAGGTCGGGCTGGGCGGTGGCAGCTTTGGGTTCGCTCATGTCACCAGCATACTGCAACCGAACGACTCGGTTGGCTTATAGCACCAGGGGTACCGGACGGGTAAGGCCCCATCACGTCGAGGTTACACGGGGGACGAAACCCCTCGTGTCCGCCGCGTGCAGCTTGAGAAGCAGGTAAGAGAAGGGATGGGGCAGGTACACCGTCAACCTCTCGTCGTCCCCGCCGATATCGATGGCAATCGTGAACTCCTCCACGGTCAGGGCCTCGGGGGTGAGGTGGGCGTGCAGGCCCTTGCCGTCCCGTGGGCGGACCCTAACCGAGTCCGCCCTGACGTTTGCGCTTAGCTCGGCGGGAACCGGGGCGGCCAGGAAGTCCACCTTGACCTTCCTGGCCCTGCCCATGTAGTCGACCTCCCGCTCGAACTGGAAGTGCTTGACGACCGGCTCGTAGCCTCGTCTGTCCAGCGCTTCCCGGATCGGACCGGTCTTCCCCGAACTCGAGATCACCTCCGCCTTCAGAAAGATGTCCAGGGGTATACCCTTCCGCGCTTTTCGTAGGCGGTTCCGTACGACCCCGGGGCGGAAGATCACCGACGCCCTCGGCGCATCGTGTTCCCGGATCCCCTCTGTGCGCACCAGTTTTCTCGGGATCGAGCTCGCAGATTACCTGGCTCAGTTTGCCTGCTGGGTCGGACGGATCAGGATCTCGTTGACGCTTACCCGCTGCGGCTGGCCGACGGCGTAGGCTATGGCGTTGGCGATGTCCTCGGACTGCAGCGGCTCTATTCTCCGCCTCTTCAGACCCTCGCGGACTTCCTCATCTGTGATGTGGTCGGTCAGCTCTGTCGCCACCGCGCCAGGCTCGACCACCGTCACTCGGATGCCGTCCTCCAGCACCTCCTGGCGCAGGGCTTCTGAGATGGCGTTGACGGCGAACTTCGTCCCGGAATAGACGCCGACCGTCGGGCGGGTCCTGCGCCCGGCGACGCTCGACACGTTGACGATATGCCCGCTCCCCTGACGTTTCATCGCCCCGACGGCGGCGTCGGTGGCGTAGAGCAACCCCAAAACGTTCACGTCGAACATCCGCCTCCACTCGTCGGAGAGGCCCTTCTCCACCTTCGAGAGGAGCATCACTCCCGCGTTGTTGACCAGGATGTCGATCCGCCCGAACTCTTCGATCGCCCGACCGACCAGGGCGTGGGCCTGCCGCTCGTCGGTGACGTCGCACTCTACGGCGATGGCCTTTCCGCCATCCCGGGTGACCTCTTCGACGATCCCTTCGAGACGCTCCTTGCGGCGGGCTCCCGCGACCACCGCGGCTCCTTCGGAGGCGAGCGCGCGCACGGTGGCCTCACCGATCCCGCTCGACGCCCCGGTCACTACCGCTACCTTGTCGTTGAGCCTGCCCATCACAGATGACACCCCTCCTCGAGAAGAACCACGATTAGCCGTCTAGAGTCTACCGATACGCCGGACCTCATGCCTGAGGAGCGGGGCCCAGAGTACGTATACTGGGATACGATCGGCTCGGCGGCTCCCGATAGAAAGGGGACCCGGCCCGGGGCGCTGTCGATCCCCCTCCTACGCCTCGGGCCGCTCCACGGGCGGGCCCGGGCTTGAAGTGCGATCGGGACGCCGGAGGTTTTGCGCTCCGTCCGGGTTGGTAGATACGATCCTGGGGAACCTGACGCAACGAAGGGAAGGAGGTAACGGATGCTTACGGCCACGATGCCCGCGGAGCTTCTAGATTACGGACTCCTGAGCGGGCTGCGGGCGCAGAGCGAGATCTCGGAGCTGTGCTCGACGAGATCTATGGCGAGGGACCGAGCTAAACACCAGGGCGACGCGCCGAGCGGCCGTCCCGCGAGGGGTGTCGGGCGCGGCGAGC